>NZ_APIO01000041.1:0-63000 GCF_000408945.1 Pseudomonas sp. G5(2012) | reverse complement strand
CTTGCCGGCGAACCGGGCGCCGCGGTGTACCTGTTGCACCGCGTCATCGTTCTTCGCGCTGTAGGAGCCAGGCTTGCCGGCGAACCGGGCGCTGCGGTGTACCTGTTGCACCGCGTCATCGTTCTTCGCGGGCAAGCATCGCTCCTACAGGCGAACCAGTCGCTGCCCGTTCACTCCCACAGACACATCAGGAATAACTGTTCACCAACACTATTTCCCCAACGTTCTAGCCTGAACTGACAACGCCATGATCAAGGAAGATGCACCATGCCAACCATTCACCAGGCGCATCGATTGCGCACCGGGCGCTTTTCAGCGCCGGGGCAGATCTATCTGGTCACAACCGTCGTTCAGAACCGGGCCCCCGTATTCAGGGACTTCATGCAAGGCCGGCTCGTGGTCGATGCATTGAAGAAGGCGCAGGAAGAAGAGCTGGTGCTTTCGCTGGCCTGGGTTGTCATGCCGGACCATCTCCATTGGCTGTTCGAGCTCAAAAACAACACGCTTACTTGCATCATGGCGAGGACAAAATCACGCATTACGCTCGCGTTGAATCGTTCGCTCGAGCGCGATGGATCACTCTGGCAACATGGCTTTCATGACCGAGCGATCCGCAGGGATGAAGACCTGCCGGCAGTGGCACGCCATATCGTGGCCAATCCGCTGCGAGCGGGACTGGTCGAGAAAATTGGGGACTATCCGTTGTGGGATGCCGTGTGGCTGTAGAAGCTAACTGCTGCGGTGTGCCTGCTCCAACGCGTTCTCCGCGGGCAATCGGATCGTCGCACCGCTGACGCCTATAGGACTTTGCACGCGCTCCCGACACACCTGCCATAACGTTAACTCCCCATGCTCACCGGTCTGCGGTAGCACACGTACATCGTTTTAGATCAGCACTGATATCCGCGCCCCGGCGTTCGAGCGCGTGAAATGCGTGTAGTACTAAGTCAAGCGAACAGCGTCAAGGCACAGGCCAGTGAGTTTCGGCGCAAAATTCGTATACCATATCTCTAACTCAATCCGAACGACCGCCGCCGTGAACTCACCCAAATTCAACGCTCCCGACTTGGGCAATGCGCCTTCGACATCGGAAATCATCACTCGCCATCTGCGTGACGCCATCGTCGCGGGGCATTTCGCCGAAGACGAGCCTATTCGCCAGGACGACATCGCCCGACAGTTCAACGTCAGCAAGATCCCGGTCCGCGAGGCCCTCAAGCGTCTGGAAGCCGAAGGCCTGGTGATGTTCCAGCGCAATCGCGGGGCAATGGTCACGCGTGTGTCCGATGCCGAACTGGCACAGATGTTCGAAGTGCGCATGTTGCTCGAAGACAAGGTTCTACGCCTGGCCATTCCCAACATGACCGAAGACACATTCGCCCGCGCCGAACGCATCTGCCAGGAGTTCATCGGCGAAGATGACGTGGGACGCTGGGCTGAGCTCAACTGGGAACTCCACGCCTGTCTCTACGAGCCGGCGCAACGTCCGTTTCTGGTGAGCCTGATCCGTTCGGTCAACGACAAACTGGAACGTTATCTGCGGATGCAGATGAGCCTCTCCTCCGGGAAGGAGCGGGCCGACCACGAGCACCGGGAGATCGTCGAAGCCTGTCGCGCGGGTGACGTCGACCGGGCAGTGAAGCTGCTCGACGAACACATCGCCGGGGTCTGCAAAACGTTGTTCGAGCACCTGCCCCACCACCCTTGACCGTCTGCTTGATTGTGCCGATTTCGTCATCGGCGCAGGATAAAACCATCAAGCCGCCAAACCCTCGCACGGGCCACTCTTGCGTTCACTCAACTGAACGGACGTGGCCCTGTCATGAAACGCATCACCGTGATCGATTCCCACACTGGCGGCGAACCCACCCGCCTGGTGACCGGCGGTTTTCCCGACCTGGGTACCGGCAGCATGGCCGAACGGCTTCGGCGACTGGCTGAACACCATGATCAATGGCGCGCCGCCTGCGTACTCGAACCACGGGGCAGCGACGTGCTGGTCGGCGCATTGTTGTGTGAACCGGTCGACCCCGCTGCCTGCGCCGGAGTGATTTTTTTCAACAATACCGGCTACCTCGGCATGTGTGGCCACGGCACCATTGGCCTGGTGGCGTCGCTGGCACACTTGGGCAAGATCGGTCCGGGCGTGCACAGCATCGAAACACCAGTCGGTACGGTACAGGCCACCTTGCACGACGACTACTCCGTCAGCGTGCGCAACGTGCCGGCCTATCGTTACCGCAAAGCCGTAGCCTTGCAGGTGCCGGGGATCGGCCAGGTGGTTGGCGATATCGCCTGGGGGGGCAATTGGTTTTTCCTGATCGCCGAACATGGCCTGCGAATCGACAGTGACAACCTGGAGGCGTTGACCGCTTACACCTACGCCGTGCAGCAAGCACTGGACATTCAGGGGATACGCGGTGAAGACGGCGGTTTGATCGACCACGTCGAACTGTTCGCCGATGACGCCCAGGCCGACAGCCGCAACTTTGTGCTCTGTCCCGGCAAGGCCTACGACCGTTCGCCCTGCGGCACCGGCACCAGTGCCAAGTTGGCGTGCCTGGCGGCCGACGACAAATTGCAACCGGGACAGATCTGGCGTCAGGCAAGCGTGATCGGCAGCGAGTTCGAGGGCTCCTACGAACGTCATGGCGAGCGCATCGTACCGACCATTCGCGGCCGCGCTTATATCAGTGCCGAAGCCAGCCTGATCATTGAACAGGCCGACCCGTTCGCCTGGGGCATTCGCCCATGAACCAAGGCCTGGCAGCCGATGTGATCGTGATCGGTGCGGGTATCATCGGCGCCGCTTGTGCCCAGGCGCTGGCCCGACGCGGCTTGCGCGTGCTGGTACTGGATGCTGGCCTGCACGGCGCGACAGCCGCTGGCATGGGCCATTTGCTGGTGCTCGATGACAACCCTGCCGAACTGGCCCTGAGCCAATACTCAGTGCAACGCTGGCGCGAACAGGCCCCACAACTGCCCGACAGCTGCGCTTATCGCCGCAATGGCACATTGTGGCTGGCGGCCAATGCCGAGGAAATGGCGGTGGCCCAAAGCAAACACATGAACCTTCAAGCCCGGGGCGTTACCTGCGAGCTGATCACGCGCAACGCCTTGCATGCCCGTGAACCGGAATTGCGCGATGGCCTGGAGGGTGGTTTGTTGATCAACGGCGACGGCATTCTCTATGCCCCGGCGACCGCCAACTGGATGCTCGACACTCAGGGCATCGAACAACGGCGGGCACGGGTCAGCGAGGTCGATGGCAACCGCGTGCGACTCGATGATGGCCAGTGGTTGAACGCTGAAGCGGTCATTTTGGCCAACGGCATCCAGGCCAATGACTTGTGCCCCGAGTTGCCGATCGAACCGAAGAAGGGCCACCTGCTGATCACCGACCGCTACCCCGGCAAGGTCACCCACACGCTGGTGGAGCTGGGTTACGTCACCAGCGCCCACAATGCGACGGGACCGTCGACCGCCTGCAACATTCAGCCCCGCCCCACCGGGCAATTGTTCATTGGTGCTTCGCGACAATTCGGCACCACCGACCCGCAGGTCGAAGGTTGGATGCTCGCGAAAATGCTCAAGCGCGCCACCGAATACATGCCGGGCCTGGCTCAACTCAACGGTATCCGCGCCTGGACCGGTTTTCGCGCCGCCAGCCCGGACGGGCTGCCGCTGATTGGCCAGCACCCCAAACGCAAAGGCCTGTGGCTGGCGGTCGGGCACGAAGGACTGGGGGTCACCACGGCGCCCGGGACTGCCGATTTACTGGTCGCGCAATTGTTCAATGAGACGCCGCCTCTGGCGGTACAACCCTATCTGCCGCAACGTTTTCTCGAAGAGGCCGCCTATGCTTGATTTGATCATGGATGGCCGCGCGCTGAAGGTGGCCGCGGGCACGACGGTGGCTGCTGCACTGGTACTGGCCGGCGACGGTTGCAGTCGCACTGCCGTCAGCGGTCAGCGCCGCGCACCGCTGTGCGGCATGGGCATCTGCCAGGAATGCCGGGTGACCATCGACGGTCGCCGCCGACTGGCCTGCCAAACGCTATGCCAGCAAGGCATGCAAGTGCAGACCCGAGCATGAACGAATACGCCGACCTACTGATCATCGGCGCTGGCCCCGCCGGCATGAGTGCCGCCCTCGCCGCAGCGTCCAGTGGCGCGCGCATTGTGGTGCTCGACGACAACCCGTTGCCGGGCGGCCAGATCTGGCGCGACGGGCTCCAGGCCAGCCTGCCGGATCAGGCGCGGCAAATGCGCGAGCGCCTGCAGGCCAACAGCAATATCCGCCACCATGCCGGCACCCGTGTAATTGCCCTCGCTGGTGCCAAGCAATTGCTGGTGGAAGACGCCGACCGAGGCTGGTTGATCGGCTATGACAAACTGATTCTATGTACCGGTGCCCGTGAATTGCTGCTGCCCTTCCCCGGCTGGACGCTGCCAGGAGTGACCGGCGCGGGCGGACTTCAGGCGCTGATCAAGGGTGGCCTGCCCGTGCAGGACGAGCGTGTGGTGATCGCCGGCAGCGGTCCGTTGCTACTGGCCAGCGCGGCCACTGCGAAACACAACGGTGCCCAGGTGCTGCGCATCGCCGAGCAGGCCTCTGCGGTCGCGGTCGCAGGATTCGCCCTGCGACTGCCGCGCTGGCCGGGCAAGCTGGTGCAATCTTTCAGTCTGTTCGACCGTCATTACCGCACCGGCAGCCATGTCGTGGCGGCCTTGGGCAACGATCGGCTGGAAGCTGTGCGATTGCGGCATCGGGGCAAAATCGTCGAATTGGCGTGTGATCGCCTGGCCTGTGGTTTCGGCCTGATTCCCAACACCCAACTCGGTCAGGCCTTGGGCTGCGCGCTCGATGGCTCGGCGCTTGCCGTGGATGCCTGGCAAACCACGAGCCACACCGACCACTACGCCGCTGGCGAATGCACCGGTTTCGGCGGCAGTGAGCTGGCACTGGTTGAAGGGGCAATCGCCGGGCATGTGGCGGTGGGTAACACCGCGGCGGCACGGAATTTGTGGCCACGTCGCGCGCGCTGGCAGGGTTTCGCCAAGGCGTTGAACAGCGCCTTCGGCCTCGACCCGCAGCTCAAGTCGCTGGCGCAACCCGACACGCTGGTCTGTCGTTGCGAAGACGTACCCTACTCGGCACTGTCCGGGCACGTTGGCTGGCGCGAGGCCAAACTGGCCAGTCGCTGCGGCATGGGCGCCTGCCAGGGCCGGGTGTGTGGCGGTGCCTTGCAGTATCTGTTCGACTGGCAACCCACGGCGCCCCGGCCGCCGTTCAACCCGGCGCGCATCGAAACCCTGATGTGCCTGGATGACACGCCACCGGTGTAAACGCTCGCTTCGGGGTTTCGGGGGCGCTGCCGAGTCTTTATAGTCCCGGTAGTCGCCACCAGGCCCCTCTTGATATGTTCCCCTCACTCAATCATTTCAAACCCTGCGACCTGCCGACGCTGCTGAACAGTTTGCAGGCCATCGCGACGCTGCTCGATACCCTGACGGACGTGGTGTTTTTCATCAAGGACTGCGAGGCCCGCTACGTTTTCGTCAACCAGACCCTGGTCCGACGCTGTAGCTTCAAGCACAGTGACCAACTGCTGGGGCTGACAGCAGACCGTGTCTTCCCGGAGCGCTTTGGCCCGATTTACACCGAACAGGATCGACGGGTGTTGGCCACCGGACGCGAATTGGCCGACCAACTCGAACTGCACCTGTATTTCGGTAACCAGCCAGTCTGGTGCCTGACCCATAAACTCGCGCTGCGCGATGAACATGGGCAGATCGTCGGCCTGGCCGGCATTTCCCGTGACCTGCAGTTGCCCCAGTCCAACCACCCGGCGTTCCAGAAACTGGCAGCGGTGGACGCGCACATCCGTCGTCATTTTGCTCGACCTATCAGCCTTGCCGAACTGACGGCAATCGCGGGTTTTTCGGTTGCGCAACTCGAACGCCATTGCAAACGGGTGTTCCAGCTCACCCCACGGCAGATGATCCACAAGTCCCGGCTCGAAGAAGGTACGCGGTTGTTGCTGGAGAGCGACCTGCCCATCACCGAAATCGCCCTGCGCTGCGGCTACACCGACCACAGTGCTTTCAGCCGCCAGTTCCGTGCCCTCACCAGCCTTTCGCCCAGCCAGTTCCGCGATCGCGGTCGTTAAATGTTCCTTTAAGGGGCGCCCCGCACACAGGGTGCTCCCTTCTGTAACACCTGCCTGCCCGGCGGCACGACGCCGCTGCCATTTTCCTGACTCCTAAACCGCCCTGACTCAAGGGCTGGAAAATATTTGCCGGTAAAAAGGCAAATCGGCACAACCGTTGCTATTGTTAATATCGTATACGAAATCCCCAATACGATATCTAACAGCACTTCCGACAACGAGGCCTCTATGAAAAACCCCGCATTTGCCGTAGCCCTCAGCGCTGTTCTCAGTACTACCTTCATCGCCACCGCACAGGCTGACAAACTCGACGACATCATCGGTTCCGGGAAGCTGCGCTGCGCCGTGACGCTGGACTTCCCGCCCATGGGTTTTCGAGATGCCAGCAACGCCCCGGCGGGTTTTGACGTGGACTATTGCACCGACCTGGCAAAGGTCCTCGGGGTCGAGGCCGAAGTGGTCGAAACACCCTTCCCGGACCGCATTCCAGCACTGATATCCGGGCGGGCCGACGTGATTGTCGCCTCGACCTCCGACACCCTTGAGCGGGCCAAGACCGTCGGCCTGACCGTGCCGTACTTCGCCTTCCAGATGGTCGTCCTGACCCGCGATAACACCGGCATCAACAGTTTCGACGACATCAAGGGCAAGGCACTGGGCAACACCAGTGGCACCTATGAAGCCATTGCCCTGGAGAACGATGTGAAGAAATGGGGTACCGGTACCTTCCGTGCCTACCAGTCACAAAACGACACGCTGCTGGCGGTGGCCCAGGGTCATATCGACGCCACGGTGGTCACCAATACCGTCGCCGCCGCAACGATCAAGTCGGGTAAATACAAAAACCTGAAGATCGCCGGCAACGCGCCCTACACCATCGACTATGTCTCCCTGGGTACCAAGCGCAACGAGTACGGACTGCTCAATTACCTCAACCTGTTCGTCAACCAGCAGGTACGCAACGGTCGCTACAAGGAGTTGTTCACCAAATGGGTCGGCACCGAGATTTCGCCGAGCGACCTGACCGTGCCAAAGGTCTACTACTGAGGTGCCCGGCATGCCTAGGCCCACTTCTCTGACCGGTCGCAGCCTGGTCCCGGGCGCTGCCCAGGGTGCCCTGCTGTTTGCCGATGTCGGGTTGAGCTTCTGGGGCGGAGTCGACCCCTTGCGGGGTGAAATCATCGACCGTCACCATCCCCTCAGCGGCGAATACCTGAGCGGTCGAGTGCTCGCCATTCCCAGCGGACGCGGTTCGTGTACTGGCAGCAGTGTGCTGATGGAACTGATCAGCAACGGTCATGCACCAGCCGCGCTGGTACTGGCCGAAGCCGATGAGATCCTGACCTTGGGCGTGCTGGTGGCACAGATGATTTTCGAGCGCTCACTGCCGGTGCTCTGCATCGGCAGCGAGGCCTTCGCCGCCTTGCGCGGCAAGGCATTTGCCCGAATCGACGGTGCCAGTCTGGCCGTGTTCGATCACATCCCCGTCGACAACTGGCAGCCATCCGAAACGCCGACGCAGGCTCGCGATACCAGCACAGCAATCGAACTCAGCGAGTTCGACCACGCGTTGCTCAACGGCGCGCATGGCAAAGCGGCGCAGATGGCCATGCAAATCGTCCTGCGCCTGGCCGAACTGCAAGGTGCCCAGCGTCTTATAGATGTTACCCAGGCGCACATCGACGGTTGCATTTACACCGGACCTGCGAGCCTGCGCTTTGCTCAACAACTGGTGCAGTGGGGCGCCAAGGTTCGGGTCCCCACTACCCTCAATTCAATATCCGTTGACCAGCGTCGTTGGCGCGAGCTGGGCATCGACCCACTGCTCGGCGAGCCGGCCAGCGCCGTGGGCGACGCCTACATGGCCATGGGTGCACAGCTCAGTTTCACCTGTGCGCCCTATTTGCTCGACAGCGCACCGAAGGCCGGCGACCAGATCGTCTGGGCCGAATCCAACGCGGTGGTCTACGCCAACAGCGTGCTTGGGGCACGCACCCTGAAGTACCCCGACTACCTGGATATCTGCATCGCCCTGACCGGCCGCGCGCCCCTGATCGGCTGCCATCTGGACGCGCCACGCAAAGCCCGCTTGCGCGTTGAATTGCCGAAATTGGCTGAACTCGACGATGCGTTCTACCCCTTGCTCGGTTACCACATCGGCGCACTCGCGGGCAGCCGGATCCCGCTGATATTCGGCCTGGAACAACGCCAGCCAGACCTGGACGACTTGAAAGCCTTCGGCGCGGCGTTCGCCACCACGTCCGCCGCGCCGCTGTTCCACATCGCCGGGGTCACCCCCGAAGCACTCGACCCGGCGCAGGTACTGGAGCCGGATACTCCGCTGCCCGTGGCAACCATTCGCCTGGAGGACCTGCTGGTCAGTTGGCGTGAGCTCAACAGCGCCAGGGACAACCGCGTGGATGTGGTCTCGCTGGGTAACCCGCACTTCTCGCTCAGCGAGTTTGCCCGCTTGGCACAGCTGTGTCGCGACCGGGTCGAGCACCCCGAGGTGGTGCTCGCCATCACTTGCGGTCGTGCGGTGTTGGAGCAGGCCCGTGACGCCGGGTACATCGATGTCATTGAAACCTTCGGCGCCACGCTGGTGACCGATACCTGCTGGTGCATGCTCGGCGAACCGGTGATCCCGCGGGCCGCCACCACCTTAATGACCAACTCGGGCAAGTACGCCCATTACGCACCCGGCCTGGTGGGGCGCAACGTGCACTTCGCCAGCCTGGCCGAATGTGTCGATGCCGCCTGCACCGCCACCGCCAGCGGGCGTCTGCCGAGCTGGTTGCAACCTGCCTTGCCGATGGAGAACCGCTCGCATGTTTGACTACACCTTCCAATGGCGCACCGCGCTGCGCGCCTTGCCGGACATGCTCACCGGCGCGTGGGTTACGTTCGAGACCGCTGCGCTGTCGATGATTTTCGGTGTACTGATTGCCCTGGTCCTGACGGTCATGCGCGAAGCCAGGCACCCGCTGCTGCGTGGCATCGGCAACGGCTGGGTATCGATTGCCCGCAACACTCCGTCGCTGTTCCAGATTTACATCCTGTACTTCGGCCTCGGCTCACTGGGCCTGCATGTCAGCTCCTGGCTCGCGCTACTGGCCGGGATCACTTTCAACAACGCCGGTTATCTCGCGGAAAACTTCCGTGGCGGGCTCAAGGCGGTGCCCCACACCCAGGTACGTGCCGCGCGCTCACTCGGCATGAGTGCCTTCCAGACCTACCGCATGATCATCGTCCCGCAACTGCTACGAATCGTCTTCTATCCGCTCACCAATCAAATGGTGTGGGCGGTGCTGATGACATCGCTGGGGGTCATCGTCGGCCTTAACAATGACCTGACCGGAGTGACTCAGGAATACAACGTCAAGACCTTCCGCACCTTCGAATACTTCGCCATCGCAGCAGTGCTGTATTACCTGATTGCCAAGGCGATCGTCGCGGCAGCCCGGCTGATGGCCTGGCGGTTGTTCCGTTACTGAGGAGCTGTCCATGTTTTCCACCGAGTTTTCCTCCAATGACCTGTTGTTCCTGCTCGACGGCGCCTGGGTCACGCTGCAATTGACGTTCTGGGCGATCATTCTCGGTTCCATTGCAGGGCTGTTGTTCGGGTTGCTGCGCGCCCTGTTCCCACGGCTCAGCCTGCCGCTGGCCTGGGTGCTGGACGTGTTTCGCAGCGTGCCGTTGCTGATCCAGTTCGTCCTGTTCAACTCGCTCAAAAGCATCGTCGGCCTGAACATCAGCGCCTTCAGCGTCGGTTGCATTGTGCTGGGGGTCTACACCGCGGCGTACTTTACCGAAATCGTGCGCGGCGGCGTGCTGTCGGTGCCGTTCACGGTGCGCCGCGCCAGTCGTTCGTTGGGCCTGAGCTTCCTGCAGGACCTGCGCTGGATCGTCCTGCCGATGGCCACTCGCGTGGCCTTTCCCGGCTGGCTGAACCTGGTGCTAGGCGTGATGAAAGACACCGCGCTGGTGATGTGGATCGGCATCGTCGAACTGCTGCGCGCCTCGCAAACCATCGTGACCCGCATCCAGGAACCGTTGGTGGTGCTATGCATCGCGGGCCTTATCTACTACGTCATGAGCCTGGTGGTCGCACGCCTGGGCGCTCGTCTGGAAAGAAGGTGGCAAGAAAATGATTGAGATCGAGAACGTACACAAATCCTTCGGCAATCTCGAAGTGGTCAAGGGTGTGAACCTCACGGTGAGCAAGGGCGAGGTGGTGTCAATCATCGGTGGCTCCGGTTCTGGCAAATCGACCTTGTTGATGTGCATCAACGGCCTGGAGCCAATCCAGAAAGGCAACATCCGGGTCGACGGCGTCGAGGTCCATCACAACGCCACCGACCTGAACCGCCTGCGGCAGAAGATCGGCATCGTGTTCCAGCAATGGAACGCTTTTCCGCATTTGACTGTGCTGGAAAACGTCATGCTGGCGCCGCGCAAAGTGCTGGGTAAAAGCAAGGCCTGCGCCGAGGAACTGGCGGTACGGCAGCTGACCCACGTGGGCCTGGGCGACAAACTCAAGACCTTCCCCGGCAAGCTGTCTGGCGGTCAGCAACAACGCATGGCCATCGCCCGCGCCCTGGCCATGTCACCGGACTATATGCTGTTCGACGAAGCCACCTCGGCTCTGGACCCACAGTTGGTCGGCGAAGTGCTGGATACGATGCGCATGCTCGCCGAGGACGGCATGACCATGGTGCTGGTGACTCACGAGATCCGCTTCGCGCGGGACGTGTCCGACCGCGTGGCGTTCTTTCGCAACGGTCTGGTGCATGAGATCGGCTCACCGGATCAGGTGATCGGCAATCCGGTGCATGCCGAGACGGCGGCGTTTCTCAAATCGGTGAAATAACCGGTGGCCCCTTCGCGAGCAGGCTCGCTCCCACAGGATCTGGTGGTGTACACACAATCACGAGCCAATCCATAAACCTGTGGGAGCGGGCTTGCCCGCGAAGAGGCCCGAACAGTCAACACAAGGAGCAGAGAATGCGTTCATCGAAAGTGATTCATGTAGTCAGTTGCCACGCCGAAGGTGAAGTCGGCGACGTCATTGTCGGCGGAGTCGCACCACCGCCCGGCGCCACGGTGTGGGAACAATCGCGCTGGATTGCCAAAGACGAAAACCTGCGCAACTTCGTACTCAACGAACCCCGGGGCGGAGTGTTCCGACACGTCAATCTGTTGGTGCCGGCCAAGGACCCGCGGGCGCAGATGGCCTGGATCATCATGGAGCCAGCGGACACGCCGCCGATGTCAGGCTCCAACTCATTGTGCGTGGCCACCGTGTTGCTCGACACCGGTATCGTGCCAATGACCGAACCGCAAACCCGGCTGGTGCTCGAAGCACCCGGCGGCCTGATCGAAGCCGTCGCCGATTGCCGTGATGGCAAGGTCGAACGGGTGGAAATCAAAAACGTGCCGTCCTTCGCCGATCGTCTCGATGCGTGGATCGAAGTGCAAGGTGTCGGCACGCTCAAGGTCGATACCGCCTACGGCGGCGACAGCTTTGTGATCGCCGATGCCCAGGACCTGGGGTTTTCAATCAGCCCCGATGAAGCGGCCGACCTGGTGGCGGTTGGGTTGAAAATCACCCGGGCCGCCAATGAGCAATTGGGCTTTGTCCATCCACTGAACCCCGATTGGTCGCACATTTCCTTTTGCCAGATCGCCGCGCCCATCGTTCGTGAGCAGGGCATTGCCACGGGTGCCAATGCGGTGGTGATTCAACCGGGCAAGATCGACCGCTCGCCTACCGGCACTGGCTGCTCCGCGCGGATGGCCGTGTTGCAGGCCAAAGGCTTGATGGGCGTTGGGGACAGATTTATCGGTCGCTCGATCATCGGCTCAGCGTTCCACTGCCGTATTGACTCGCTGACCGAAGTGGCCGGGCGCCCCGCCATCTACCCGTGCATTTCCGGGCGGGCCTGGATTACCGGTACCCATCAATTACTGCTCGACCCAAGCGATCCGTGGCCACAAGGCTATCGACTGTCAGACACCTGGCCGGGTGCCTGAATGCTCAATCGCTGATCCCCGACCAACGGCCCGAAAAAACACCCGAAAACGTAAACAAACCACTGGCTGATTTCTTTCACTTTCAATATCGTATACGAAATACAATAAACAATCTGGAGGCAACAATGAGCAAGCGTGTTAACTGGAGTGGCGTGTTCCCAGCGGTGACCACTCAATTCAACGATGACTTCTCCATCAACCTGGAAAAAACCCATGAAGTCATTTCCAACGTGATCCGCGACGGCGTATCAGGACTGGTGGTTTGCGGCTCGGTAGGCGAAAACACCTCGCTGAGTGCCGCCGAAAAAATTGCCGTGACCGAAGTCGCGGTCGCGGCCTCGGGCGGCCGTGTACCGGTGATTTGCGGCGTAGCCGAGTTCACCAGCGTGGAAGCGGCCAAGGTCGCTAACGCGGTACGCAGGGTCGGCGTCGATGGCGTGATGCTAATGCCGGCGCTGGTCTACGGTTCCAAGCCGTTCGAAACCGCCGAGCATTACCGTTACGTGGCGAAAAACGCCGACGTGCCGCTGATGGTCTACAACAACCCGCCAATCTACAAAAACGACGTGACCCCGGACATCCTCATAGCCCTCGCCGACTGCGACAACGTGGTGTGCTTCAAGGATTCCTCGGGCGACACTCGCCGCTTCATCGACATTCGCAATGAAGTGGGAGACCGTTTCGTGTTGTTCGCCGGCCTCGACGACGTGGTGCTGGAAAGCCTCGCCGTGGGCGCTGAAGGCTGGGTGTCGGGCATGTCCAACGTATTCCCCAAAGAGGGCGAAACCATCTTCCGCCTGGCCAAGGCCGGACGCTATGCCGAAGCCATGCCGATCTACGAATGGCTGATGCCGATCCTGCACCTCGACGCCCGTGCCGACCTGGTGCAGTGCATCAAGCTGTGCGAAGCCATCGCCGGTCGCGGCAGCGCCCTGACCCGTCCGCCACGCCTGGCCCTGCCGGAAGCCGATCGCGTCTTTGTCGAGCAGATCATGGCCAAGGCCCTGGCCAACCGTCCGCACTTGCCGGACGTCGGTCTCTGAGTGATTGCCGGGTGGGTCTTCGCGGACCCGTCCCGGCTGCCTGTTTTTGCGCATCTACAGGAAACGCCAGCATGTCCAACGCTCAACACCCGTCTAGCGCAACCACACCCTCGGGACTCAAACGTGTCGTGGCCGCCGCCATGGCCGGCACCGTTGCCGAATGGTATGAATTCTTCCTTTATGGCACCGCTTCGGCACTGGTCTTCGGCCAGTTGTTCTTCCGCCAGACCGACAGCCCCATCGATGGCATCATCGCTGCCTTCGCCCTGTATGCCGTGGGCTTTCTCGCCCGTCCGCTGGGCGGGCTGGTGTTCGGTCACTACGGTGACAAGTACGGCCGCAAACGCCTGCTGCAATTAAGCCTGGTGGTGGTTGGCATCACCACCTTCCTGATGGGCTGCCTGCCCGGCTTCAACCAGATCGGCTATGCCGCGCCGGTGTTGCTGGTGCTGTTGCGGTTGATCCAGGGCTTCGCCTTTGGCGGCGAATGGGGCGGTGCGATCTTGCTGGTGTCCGAGCACTGCCCGGACAACCGTCGAGGCTTCTGGGCCAGTTGGCCACAAGCCGGTGTTCCAGCCGGCAACCTGGTGGCGACGGTTGCCCTGCTGCTGTTGTCGTCGAACCTGTCCGAGGAGCAATTCCTCGCCTGGGGCTGGCGCGTAGCATTCTGGTTCTCGGCCGTGGTGGTACTGATCGGCTACTGGATTCGCACCAGTGTCGATGACGCACCGATTTTCAAGGAGGCCCAGGCTCGTCAGGCGCAGACCAGGCATCAGCAACTGGGCGTGGTCGAAGTGCTGCGCCACCACTGGCGTTCGGTGCTGGTCGGTATCGGCGCGCGGTTTGCCGAGAACATCCTCTACTACACCGTCGTGACCTTCTCGATCACTTATCTGAAACTGGTGGTGCACAAGGACACGTCAGAGATTCTGTTGCTGATGTTCGGCGCTCACTTGCTGCACTTCTTCCTGATTCCGTTGATGGGTTATCTGTCGGATCTGGTCGGGCGCAAACCGGTTTACCTGGTGGGTGCAGTACTCACCGCGTTTTGGGGATTCGTCGGCTTCCCGATGATGGACACCGGCAACAATTGGCTGATCATGGCGGCCATCACCCTGGGCCTGGCCATCGAATCGATGACCTACGCGCCCTACTCGGCGCTGATGGCCGAGATGTTTCCGACCCACGTGCGCTACACCGCACTCTCGCTGTGCTACCAGGTGGCGCCGATCTTCGCAGGCTCGCTGGCGCCACTGATCGCGATCACCCTGCTCAACAAGTACCACAGCTCGACACCGATCGCGCTCTATCTGGTCGGCGCTTCGCTGATCTCCATCGTGGCCGTCGGGCTGACCCGGGAAACCCGTGGCAAATCGTTGCACACGGTGGATGCCGAGTCTGCTGCGCGGATTGCGGCGCTGGGCCCGACCGCGACAACCCCACGTCGCGCCGACTCACTGGCGTAAACCCTGTAGGAGCGAGCATGCTCGCGATGGACGTCAACGATGACGCGTGCATTCTGGATTCACGCGGTGCCCTTGAGTGCCTCGCGAGCATGCTCGCTCCTACAGGGGAGTTGAATTACCCCCCTTTTTTGACAGGAGCCTTTTAGATGCCTGAGATCCTCGGTCACAACTACATCGGCGGTACACGCAGCGCCGCTGGCAGCATCGCGCTGCGAAGCCATGACGCAAATACCGGCGAAGTCCTGCCCTTCTCGTTCATGCAAGCCACCGCAGAAGAAGTGCACGCTGCCGCCCAGGCCGCCGCAGCCGCCTACCCGGCCTTTCGCAACCTGCCGGCCAGCCGCCGTGCGGAATTTCTCGAGGCCATCGCCACGCAACTGGACGCGCTTGACGATGAGTTTGTCGCCCTGGTCACTCGCGAGACGGCACTGCCAACCGCTCGTATACAGGGTGAGCGTGCTCGCACCAGCGGCCAGATGCGCCTGTTCGCCCAAGTCCTGCGTCGTGGTGATTTCTACGGAGCGCGCATCGACCGCGCCTTGCCCGAACGCCAACCACTGCCACGGGTAGACCTGCGTCAGTATCGAATCGGTGTCGGCCCGGTCGCCGTTTTCGGCGCGAGCAATTTCCCCCTGGCGTTCTCCACCGCCGGTGGCGATACCGCTGCCGCCCTGGCCGCCGGTTGCCCGGTGGTGTTCAAGGCCCACAGTGGACATATGGCAACTGCCGAACGGGTGGCTGATGCGATCATTCGCGCCGCCGAGCAGACGGACATGCCCAAGGGCGTGTTCAACATGATCTACGGCTCCGGCGTGGGCGAAATCCTGGTCAAGCATCCGGCGATCCAGGCTGTTGGTTTCACCGGCTCACTCAAGGGCGGCCGTGCCCTGTGCGATATGGCCGCTGCAAGATCACAACCGATTCCGGTGTTCGCTGAAATGAGCAGCATCAACCCGGTCGTGGTGTTGCCTCAAGCCTTGCAGGTTCGTGGCGAAAAAATCGCCAGTGAGCTGGTGGCATCGGTGGTCCAGGGCTGCGGTCAGTTCTGTACCAATCCCGGCCTGGTCATCGGCATCTCGTCACCGCGATTCGACGCTTTCACAGCGCTGCTCAGTGGTCTGATGAGCGAGCAACCGCCCCAGACCATGCTCAACGCCGGAACCCTTGCCAGCTATAAAAAAGCGCTACAGGCACTGCTCAGTCATCCAGGGGTGACCCACCTGGCCGGTCAAGAACAGCTGGGCAACCAGGCCCGACCACAACTGTTCAAGGCCGACGCCAGCCTGCTGCTCAAGAGTGATGCGCTGCTGCAGGAAGAGGTATTCGGCCCGACGACCGTGCTGGTTGAAGTCGCCAATGCGGGGGAACTGCAGCAAGTGTTGCAAAGCTTGCACGGTCAACTGACCGCCACGTTGATAGCAGAAACCCTCGACCTGCAAATCTGCACAGGCGTCTTGCCGCTGCTGGAGCAGAAAGTCGGTCGTGTGCTCTTCAATGGCTACCCTACCGGCGTCGAAGTCTGCGATGCGATGGTACATGGCGGCCCCTACCCGGCCACTTCCGATGCCCGTGGCACCTCAGTCGGCACCCTGGCCATCGAGCGATTCCTGCGCCCGGTGTGCTACCAGAACTGCCCCGACACCTTGCTGCCCGAAGCGCTTCAGAACGCCAACCCACTGGGCCTCAATCGCCTGGTCGATGGCATCCTCCAGCGCCAGTCGCTGTAAACCGAACGGGCGCCATGGGCGCCCGTTTCCTTTTCAATCCAGCAGTGCCTGCAAATCCCTGTACAACGCCTCGGGAACCTGCACCCCCTCCACCAGGCTGCGCGCCCGCGACTCATAGCGTCGTTGCGAGGGCAAGCGCGCGCCCTGCCCTTCAATTCCCTGAAACAACGCTTCTGCCCTGGCCAGGTGTTCCTGGGTTGCATCGCCCAAAAAGCGCCGGGGATCCAGAGCGATGATCAGTTCGCCATGATAAGGCGATGACTTGCTGCCCGCGTCGTAAGCCAGTGATTCAGCGCTTGTCAGGTCACCAATCAACGGCCCGGCGATCAACTCCACCATCGCCGCCAGTGCCGATCCCTTGTGCCCGCCGAACGTCAGCATCGCGCCACTGTCGAGCACCACGCTCGCATCGTTGCTCGGATGGCCTTGCCCATCCACTCCCCACCCTTCGGGGATCGCCTTGCCGGCTCGTCGATGCAGTTCGATATCGCCGCGAGCGATGGCGCTGGTGGCAAAGTCGAATACAAAAGGCTCTTGCCCGCCGCGCGGCCAGCCAAAGGCAATGGGATTAGTGCCGAACAGTGGCAAGTGCCCCCCGGCCGGCGCCACCCAGGCATGACTAGGGTTACACGCCAGCGCGACCAGGCCGGTCCCCGTCAGTTGCTCGATCTCCACCCATAACGCGGAAAAATGCACACAGTGGTTGATCGCCAACGCGGCAATCCCGTTGGCACGGGTTTTCTCGGTCAACAGGGGGAGCCCCGCCTGAAACGCCAACTGCGAAAACCCGCCACCGGCATCCACCCGCACAATCGACGGCGCCTGGTCGATGACCCTCGGCTCGGCATCGGCCGACACCTTGCCCGCTCGCAGGGAATTGACACAACCAAGAATCCGGTACAACCCGTGAGAGGCGCAGCCATCACGCTCACCGGCCATTACCGTCGCCGCCACCGCTTGCGCATGGGCCAGATTAAAACCGTTGTGCAACAGGATCGATTCGGCCAGTTCACGGGCTTCGATCAGGGTCAGTCGAATCATGGTCATCTCCTGGGAAAGACCTGTCAGGGTGATCCGCTCGAAGCAACGAGGCTTGATGCCTTTTGATGCAGGAGGTGACGAAATCGGCATAGCCAAGGCACGCATACCCTGAGAACGGAAGGGTATCGTGCACGTCTGGAGGTCCGAGACGCGTTTCATGTGCAGGCGCGATCGCACGGCTCACGGCGGCGAGCACTGTAGGAGCGCCCCCCCCAGCAAAATGCTGACGCTGAACGCCGCCATCGCTCAGTGGTCACAACAATTGATGGCATCGCAACTGATGTGGCCTCAAGCCTGCTTCCTTCAGCCGCGGCGCTTACAATTCACACATTCCTGGGCGCGCCGGATAACCTTCAGTGAGTTCAGTCCTTTCGACACAGGCGCTGACTGCTGCTGCCATCCAATGCTCCCTGATCGGAGTACGCACATGACTCAATCAATACGGTTATTCCTGACAACCGTGCTCGCGGTTGCAGCATTGGCATCGGCCAGTTTCCTGAACACTGCAGGTGCCGCCACCGCCGAGGATCTCAATACCGACTCCCGGCAAGCGTTGCAGACGCTCTACAAGACCAATCCCTTTTCCGAAACCATCTCGCACAAAGCCAAGGCCGTTCTGGTCTTTCCGAAAATCATCAAGGCCGGCCTGGTATTCGGCGGCAGCTACGGCGAAGGCGTGTTGATGAAGAGCTCGAAGGTCGTGGATTACTACAACTCCGTCAGCGGCTCCTGGGGACTGCAGGCAGGCGCCCAGTCATATGGCTATGTGGTTTTCCTGATGACCGACAAAGCGGTGAAATACATCACTGAAACCAAAGGCTGGGAAATCGGCGTAGGGCCAACCGTGGTCGTGGTGGATGAAGGGGTTGCCAAGAACCTGTCCAGCTCGACGCTGAAAGACGACGCGTACGCGTTCATCTTCGACCAACAGGGTCTGATGGCCGGCATCAGTATCGAAGGCACGAAGATTTCCCTGATCAAACGCTGAAGGGTGCGCGCCCAATGAGTTTTCTTATCATTTAAAGGAGCGCAGAATGAGCTACCTGGCGTTCGAATGACGTGTCTCGCCCAGTGGGCGTGCCAGTCATATCGGGCGCCATGGCCAAGGGGACGATGAACTCGTTTGCTGTCGACTTTGGGGACTGGAGGAGGCGTTTTGAAACCATTCCCGCTCAAACCCGGCACCTCGACCCTGGACGTATTTCTTCAAGCGTGCCTGCCCCGCCGTGACGCTGTTCCGCCCACCTTGACGGAAAAAGCGGTCATCCCGGGCATTCCCGATGCTCGCTACAGGCTGGACCATGACCTGACGCCGTTCATCCAGGATGCGATTCAATCCAACAAACGTGAGAGCGAGGTGCTCGCCAAGGCCGGTAAGCCGAGCGATATCCTGCCGCCGGCCAGCATGCTGGCCGTTTCTGGTGGCGGCGATGCAGGCGCATTTGCAGCGGGACTGATTGCTGGATGGACCACCCATGGCACACGGCCAATCTTCAAGGTCGTCACGGGCATTAGTGCGGGTGCCCTGGTCGCCCCGTTCGCTTACCTGGGGCCGGAATACGACAGCGTGATCCGGCACGTCTGCAATGAAATCGGTCCAAAAGACATTTTTCATTCGCGAAACGTGCTGACCCGTCTTGCCAGCGACGGCATAGCGGACAGCAAGCCACTGTCGCGGCTCATTACAAAATACGTCACTGAGCAGATTGTGGCGGCGATCGCCGCACAATACGCCAAGGGCAGGATCCTGCTGATCGGCACCACTGACCTTGATGCAGGCCGACCCGTCACCTGGAACATGGGCGCCATTGCCGCAAGCCAGGCACCGGGAGCGCTCGACCTGTTTCGTAACATCATGATCGCGTCGATGAGCATTCCGGGTGCTGTCTCACCCGTGATGATCGATGTGGAGGTCGATGGCAAGCAGTTTCATGAAATGCACGTGGACGGCGGGGTCATCACTCAAGTGTTTCTTTACCCACCTGGCACGCTCGTGGGGCTCAACAGGGCCGCTGGCGTACCCTTGCGTCTCGAACGTCATTTCTATGTCATTCGCAACGGGACGCTGGAGCCGCAATGGTCCGGGACCAAGCGCCGTACATTGAGCATCGGCGGCCGAGCCATCAGTGCATTGATTCAAACCCAGGGGATCAGCGACCTGGAGCGAATCTACCGCATGGCGCAGCAGGATGGAGCGCATTTCAACCTGGCGTACATCGGCTCTGACTTTAACGTAGCGCGCACTCAAAAATTCGATGGCGAGTACATGAAGCGGTTGTTCGATTACGCCTTTCAACTCAGCGCGAAGGGCTACGCGTGGCATAAATCACCGCCCTCGCAAAACCCCAGGCTACGAACCCATCGCTGAAAAGCTCTGCCAGCAACTTCGTGAAAGGAGGCGTTTGAGATGCAACTCATCACGTTGAAAATCGAAAAGCCGGAAGATACGAACTTCATCCTGGGTCAGACGCACTTCATCAAGTCGGTCGAGGATATCCACGAAGCATTGGTCAATGCCGTGCCGGGTATCCGTTTTGGCGTGGCCTTTTGCGAGGCCTCGGGAAAATGTCTGGTGCGATGGTCCGGCACCGATACCGCCATGATTGAACTTGCACAGAAAAATGCCAAGGCCATCGGCGCAGGCCATAGTTTCATCATCTTCCTGGGTGACGGTTTTTATCCGCTGAACGTATTGAACAGCGTAAAAACGGTGCCAGAGGTATGCCGCATTTTTTGTGCGACAGCCAATCCGACTGAAGTGATTCTCGCCGAGACGGATCAAGGGCGAGCAATCCTGGGCGTAGTGGATGGCTTCTGCGCCAACGACATTGAAGGCGACGCCGACATCCTGTGGCGCAAGAACCTGTTGCGGCAGATTGGCTACAAGCAGTGAATTGCACTGGGCCTTGTATCTTAATTCGCGAAGTAAGTGTCGACCGCAAGACTTGTGTACCTGAGGGGAGCGATTCGTATCTATGCCAACTGCATCAGCGCATCCTCCACCGCAGCCACCATGCGGTTGCCCTTGCCCCCTGGAAGCTTCCAGGAAGCGATGACCATGCCAAGTGCAACCGATTGATCTAGCGGTGCGACCAGTTCGCCGCTGTCCAGATACCGCTGGATGAGGCTGCGGCGACCAATGAGCACACCCGCGGCCATCAGGGCTTGCTGCACGGCGATGGAGTACAGGGAAAAACCGGGGCCGCGGGCGACGAACTTCTGAGTCGGCATGACCGAGCGGGCCCATACCTCCCAGTCACTCACATCCGGGATACAGCGCACGTTGGCGAGATCTTCAGGATGCTTGATCTGGGCAGCCAGGGCTGGCGTACAGGCCCGCATTATCTCTTCGACGGCGAGCACGGTGGTCACCGCATTGGTGATCAATCTTCGCTTCCTGATGTACAGCGCATCGTTGGCGCCCCACCTGCACCACTTGCCCCGAAGCAAGACCTGGCCCATGTCCTATTTGCTCGCCGACCAGGTCGAGCGAGCTTTCCCAGTGGGACCTTTCCTGTTGCACGTCGGGCCAGTTCTGACGCCGAGGTCAATCCCGGAAATGGACTGGGGACGGGGAGCCAGGTCTTCAATTACAACGCGAAGATCTACACCGATCAGGCGACACCGCCAGCGGGGAGTTATCTGGACAGTGTGGTGCTGGATGTGGGGTTTTGATGTTTGGTCGCTTGATAGCTAACCCGGATTCCGTGGACGCCCGCTGATTTCAGGAGGCCGCGTCGTTCAGGCGCGGCAATATGCAGCTTACGCAGCCTTGAAGGAGTACGCCGCCAGCTTGTTACCGTCCAGGTCTCGCGCGTAAGCCGCATAGGCGTTAGGTGCCCAGACTCGCGGACCCGGTCCCCTTCGTCGTGTATGGCAGATGCCGGTGACGATGATTAGCACCAGCATCGATTTCGACGATTTGCAGAGGCTGGTTCGACGCGAAGGCGACAGCAGTTCGTGATTTGATCATGGACTTTTTCCTGAGCGCCCAAAGGAGTCGCCTCTGTGCAGAAGCGGTAAAAATCAGTAGTGAGAGAGTGTCGCGACGTTACATAAGCGGCGGGCATCCGTGCCCTCGAGACCGGTTAGAGCGCTGCCTTGATTTTTTTGCCGCGGCTTCATCGATCCAGGCGTGCCAGGCTTCCGGGTGCTCCTTGAGGATTATCCTTGCCAGCTTTAGCGATTCGATGCGCTCCTGGGTCATCCGCGCCAGGTTCTGGTTCAACAAATCGGCTGTAGAAACGGCCTTTTGGGCGGTTCCTCCGGATCCTTGAACACCGCCAGGTGCTTGCTCCCATCATGATGTCGGTCAGGAGCATCCCGCTCTCCCAGTTCAGGCCGGCAAACTTCAGCACCTTGACCGAATCGCACCAACCCGAGGCCTGGCTTGAAGCACTGCCAACGAGCAAGCCAAAGGTGAGTAACGAAGCCAGCAAACTCTTCCTGTTTTGGCTGACCCCATGGCCACCGACCATCCACTGGCGGACAGCAAAATAACTACGCTCAGGACTTCAAGACCTACAATCTGGTGAACTATTCAGCCGATCGCGCCAGTGGCTGGGAATACGACCGTTTCTTATTTTGAGCAGAGGACCGCTATTGCGCACTCGGACATTACGACCTGGTAAACGATCTGCTGGCGGATCCAAGGCAAAGTGATCAATATCTCCAGAACACAGGCGTCAAAATCACCAGCACCGTCAGAATCTCCAAGCGCCCAAGTAGCATGCCAACGGTCTGCAACCACTTTGCAGTGTCTGGCAACGAAGCAGAATTGCCCGCAGGCCCAATGATCGTGCCAAGCTCCGGCCCAACATTGCATACTGCAGTGGCGGCCCCACTCAAGGCCGTCGTCCAATCCAATCCGATCAACGCCAATCCCAATGCGATCACGGCAATGGTGATGGTGATGGTGAAGAAAAATGAGAACGTCAACAGCGAGCGCAGGACTTCCTCATCAATCGGGTGACCGTTGTATTTTTTCTGGATCACTGCGCGAGGATGGATCAGTTGCTTCAAGCCACTCAGGAGCAACGCGGCAGCAACCTGAAAGCGGAAAGTTTTTAGGCCACCAGCGGTAGATCCTGAGCATCCACCAACGAAGGTCAGGTAGAAAAACAACAACACAGAAAAACTGCCCCACAGTGTGTAGTCACCTACTGCGATGCCCGTTGTCGTGACGACCGAAGTCACGTTGACGGCTACGATGCGAAAGGCATCCCACCAGCCGTAATCGCTGTGTAAACACAGCCACGTCCCTATTATCAGCCAGGTAACGATCAGAAACAGCTAGCCAAGACCCGCGCTGTCAGTTGTCGAAACTTATCCAGCGTACAAAAAACCCGGCACTAGGCCGGGTTTACCCATGCTCCTCAACGGCCCCCAACTGAGAGGGATGGAGAACTGACAACAAAGCACAGGCCGCGGATAGTGCCAAAGGCCATTTTGTAAAGCACTCGACTCGTGAAAAGAGGTTGCGACGATAGGCTGCTTCGACTTTCCGCACAGTGATCATTGATTCAACGCCACGACTCCTCATCAGCTACACCACCGGCAGGATGTAAACTCAATCGAGCAATGGCCGGGCTGCCGTCGCCCAGTGGTGATCGCACCGATGAAACTAGCACATAGCTAAAAGTCTCAGTACTTCAGTTTCCCCCAGATCAATCCAAAGAGTGCGGCCAAGGCAGAAGCCGCCAGAACACTGAGTTTCGCTGCCGAGAGTAACGCCGGATCAGGAAACGCTAACGACGCAATGAAAATGGACATGGTGAATCCGATGCCAGCCAACAGTCCCACCAGGCCAACACCCACCCAAGTCACCCCCTGGGGTAGCTCACAAATGTTGAATTTGACGAGGGTTACGCTGGCCAAAATGATTCCCATAGGCTTACCCAGCACCAGCGCCAGTACCACCCCAATGAACACATTCAGGGAAACCGCATCGCCCAGGTTATTGCCCTCCAGACTCACCCCAGCGTTAGCCAATGCAAAAAGTGGCATGACCCCAAACGCGACCCATGAATGCAATCCCGCCTGCACTCGCTGCACAGGAGGCAATATTTCCCGCTCAGCGTGTCGGAGTTGTTTGAGCGGTGTCGCCACTGCCTGCGCACTACTCCCGGATTGGGCAAGTCGATCCATCAGTTCATGAAACGTGCGCCCTATGGTGTCCAGCGGGCGTTCCGTGGCAGGTTTGGAGATGACCGGCGTCATCAGCCCGAGAATCACCCCCGCGAGCGTTGGGTGCACACCGGTTTTCAAGAGACCCAACCAAACAATTGCACCAGGCAGTATGTACACGTAGGCCTTGCTGATCCCCATTCGCTGAAAAGCCAACACCAGTGCCAGACCGCTCAACGCCACCCCCAAACCGAGATAATTGAGGGTCGAGGTATAGAACACGGCGATGATGAGGATGGCGACAATGTCGTCGATAATGGCCAGCGCCAACAGCAACACACGAATCCCCCCCGGAATAGACTTCCCCAGGAGTGCGAGTACACCTACTGCGAATGCAATATCGGTGGCCGTCGGTACGGCCCAACCTGCACTGGCCTCGGTTCCATGATTGAACAGCATGTAGATGATCGCCGGCACCAAGACTCCGCCCAATGCGGCGCCTAGAGGCAGGGTCGCCAACTTTAAATTCGCGAGCGCGCCGTCATGAATTTCCTGGCGTATCTCCGCGCCAACCACGAGGAAGAATATCGCCATCAACCCGTCATTAACCAAAAAGTGCAATGAGCACGCGACCTTGAAGTCACCTAGTCCCAATGTGAGCTGGGTATTCCAGAAATGCTCGTAAGAATCGGCAATCGGGCTGTTCGCCCAAATCAGCGCAACCAATGCCGCGAGTAAAAGCACCACACCACTGACGGCTTCGATATGAGAAAACTGCTCAATCGCAGTCAGCGCGCGAGCGGTCAACAGCTGGGGACGCGGAATAGAGGGGGACGCCGAGTTTTGATCAGGCACATTGACTCTCCGCTAGCGGCCCGACCAGCGTTTGAGCATTAACCTGCGATGTGCCGTATGCAGCAACGCACCCAGCTCGATGATAAGTAGCTTGCCGATGGGAAGCAAATGACTCCGGCAATGAACCTTCCGCCGACAATGGCACTCCATCAAAGGTAATTGGGTTGCTGCATCGGCAGACCCGAATATGCGTCCTGGCTCAATGACGTCGCTAGAGAGGGTATTGACGATGATTGCTCGTTGGCGCTGGCTACTGCATCAGATGACTAAACGGCTTTGGGTCAGAGCCAGCTTGTTTTCTGTCCTGGGGGTGGCGACCGCATTGCTCGCCGTTGTCTTCAAGGACTACATTCCCGCCTCACTGCCCGCGCGTATCGGCGCCGACGCCGTTGACAAGATTCTGGGCATCATCGCCTCCAGCATGCTCGCCGTTACCACCTTTTCGCTAAGCACCATGGTGGCCGCCTATGGTGCCGCAAGTAGTGGTGTCACACCCCGCGCCACCACATTGGTGATGGAAGACAGCACGACCCAAAATGCGCTAGCTACCTTTATCGGTTCATTTCTATTCAGCTTGGTTGGGATCATTGCATTAAGCACTGGTGTCTATGGCGCGCAGGGAAGGGTTTTGCTTTTTGCGGTGACCATCGCCGTAGTGATTTTGATCGTGTACACACTTCTGCGTTGGATCGATCACCTATCGAGACTGGGACGGGTGGGTGAAACCATTGATCGCGTCGAAGAGGCCACCATCAATGCGATCAACAATCGGGTCAAATGGCCTTATCTGGGGGGAGTCGCCTACCCTACCGACGGAATTGTTCCATACTCAACGAGAGCCATCACCAGCCTTCAGACCGGGTATGTCCAACACATCGATGTACATGCCTTAGGGGCAATTGCTGAAGAGCACGAGACGCAGATTTATCTCGATATTCTTCCTGGCACCTTTGTACATGAAGACATGCGCTTAGCCCGCGTCGCGATTTTAAGCAATGAGCGCGTCGAAGAACTGGAAGCCTGCACTGAAAAGATCCTTGGCGCGTTGACCATTGGCGTACGACGAACCTTTGAGCACGATCCCCGGTTCGGGCTTTCGGTGCTGTCGGAGATTGCCTCACGCGCCTTGTCACCTGCGGTCAATGACCCCGGAACTGCAATTGACGTACTCGGTCGCGGTGTCAGGAGTCTCACCTGTTGGGGTAAGCCACCAGGGGAGATCGAGCATGTAGATTCCGGGTGCGAGCGAGTCTTCCTGCGCGGACTGGACGTCGATGATCTGTTCGATGACTTTTTTGCCCCCATCGCCAGAGATGGCGCGAGCTTGATTGAAGTGGACCTTCGAATGATGAAGGCACTGATCAGTCTGGCCCAGATCAATCCGGATATTTTCAAGAATCCCTGTGCCAGACATATGACCCTTTTACTCAAGCGGGCAGAGCATGCGCTCACAATGTCCGAAGACAAAGCGAAGCTCAGTGCACTGGATCGAACCCTGGTTCACAAAAACAACCTATCGATTTGATTTTCGTGTTGCGGAGTCATTATCCGGTGATTGCAGAAAGCCGCGAGCCAGTTGCTGGTACAACTCGGGCCCCATCCGCGCACTGACTGCTTTGGCAATCAATGCCACTGCCAAGAGACTGATGACCATCCCATGGCTGTCGATCATCTCCATCACAATGATCGCGGAAGTGATCGGAGACTGTGTTACAGCGGTGAGAAAACCGACCATGCACAGCGCAATAATCGGCTGCGCCGCCAAACCAAAGAAGTCCGCGACGTTCTCACCTACCGCGGCGCCAACGGCCAGGGACGGGGCAAAAATGTCGCCCGGAATACCGGAGAAGTATGTCACTACCGTCGCAAGAAAACGGGTGATCGGCGCGCGCCACGGCAGGCCGACATCGGACACGATGATCTGCGACGTGATCCCGTAGCCACTGCCAAATGACATGCCGCCACTCAACCAACCCAGAATCGCCACTATCATCCCACAAGCGCCGGCAAACCAGACGGGATGCACGCGCCGCCATTCCCAGAGGACGAATCGATGATGACGTTGAGGCCACAGCAGCATCCGGCTGAACAATCCGCCCAGCAACCCGCAACCAATGCCGGTCACCACGACCGGGACGATGATATCCAGACCGATTTCGTGAATATCGAAGTGACCGAAATAATTGTAGTTACCCTGCAAGGCGATGGCGACCATCCCCGACAGAATGATCGTGCTAAGCAAAACCCCGCTAGTGCGAGTCTCCAGCTTGCGCCCCAACTCCTCGACGGCAAAGGCTACAACGGCTAGCGGTGTATTGAAGGCTGCTGCGATACCTGCCGCCCCTCCAGCCAGAATGAGATCTTCGCTGCGGATGATTCGCGCATTAGGCAGATAACGGTGGAAAAAATGCATGATCGAGGCGGCGACTTGCACTGGCGGCTCTTCACGTCCAGCGGAAAAGTCACCCGTCAGCGCCAGCGTACCGAGGCCTATCTTGGCAAAGGCAATATGCAGCGACACCAGTTTGTCGACGCGTTTGCCTTGATGCGCCTGGCGCGTAGCAGCGATCACTTGGGGAATGCCGCTGCCATGGGAGCCTACAAAAAACGGGTGGGCAACCTGAAGCGGTACCGACGGTGGCGATCACTAATATTCTGGTAACGCGTGCCGACTTGTCCGATGAAGTGGCTTATGAAATGACCAAGCTGTTGTTCGAAAACCTGACCCGACTGGGCAACTCTCATTCGGCGGCCAAGGACATCAAGCTGGAAAATGCAGCCAAAAACCTGCCGATAGCAATGCACCCGGGCGCCCCATTACTGGGTTGGGGATTGCCAACGTCGTGACGACAGGACAATTCACGATCCCGCTGATGAAGCGCTTTGGTTACCGGGCGGCTTTTGCCGGCGGGGTCGGGCTGGCACTGACGGCGATCGGGATTCTTGGCTCGGCGATCATTCTCAGAGTGCATGGTTTTGGGCTGCGCTGTGCATTCTGGATCGCCCTGGGCATTCTTTGCACTGGATTCTTCCAGCTGGGAATGGAACTGGGTGTACCCTGATCGTGTCACACATGTTCGTGTTCTATTTCGGCATCCTCGCCGACCTGACGCCACCGGTGGTCCTCGCCTGCTTTGCCGCTGCACCGATTGCGAAGGAGACCGGATTCAAGATCAGCCTATGGGCAGTCCGTGTTGCGCTCGCTGGATTCATCACTCCGTTCATGGCCGTCTAAAACCCGGCGCTCATGTTGCAAGGTGACAGTCTATGGATGACTGCCTACATGCTGATCAAGACCACGTTGGCGGTCGGTCTGTGGAGAATGGCGTCAACGGGTTACTTGCAGCAGAAGATGGCGCTATGGGAACGCTTCTTGAGTGTTGGCGCAGGTGCGCTGTTGATAGTTGCTTTGCCGCTGACCGATGAAGTTGGCTTCGCACTTGGGCTGCTGGTAGTCCTTCAACACCTGGGGCGGTCGAAGCAGATCGGTACGGCTAACGCATGATTGGATTGTGCCTGGGCCTGGCCGGTGTCGTCTGGGCCCAGTTACCCATTTCGAAGTTCACATTGGCGTGGAACCACACCATCGAGAAGGTCCGTTGGGAGGAGGACTACCGCGTCACTAAGCAAGGACTGGTAATGGAGGGAGCCAGTATCCAGGGCAATGTTGCGGGAATGGAAGTTCCTGAAAACGTCCGGTTGGAAAACGGTAGTTGGCACTACCGACCGGTCGTGAAAGCCACTAAATCCTATCGCGCGGACGATTCGACAGCCTGGCGTGTAGCAAAATACCTCACGCAGGAGAATTACAATTCTCTATGGAATAAGGTGAACGAGGCGTATATCACACGAGACGCTGAAACCGTGTGACCACTCACCCGAGAACTCCACACCTGTGTGTGAACGCCCATGATCTGGCCTATGCAAAATGTGGGCGATCAGTGGTCAGCCCGGAAGTCTCCATAACCTCTCGGCAACTCCATCCAAGTGTCAAGCGTTGCGAGCTGCCTGGCGACAGCAGCGTCCCACTCAGGGCCCCGGGCCATGTTTTTACTCATCATGTCGAGGATGACAGCTGTCGCCTGTTCGTACTCATGGTGTATTTCCAACGCTTTTGCTAAAAACTCTTCTTGCCGAGTCATAGGGGCTCCAACGGCGGAAACCGAGCATTGATTTGCATCCATACACAATTGACATCGGTAAGAATTCATTGGTTGCAAGAGACTCGTTGATAGCCCCAGCTCCACATCAGTCACACCGATTGTTTCACGCAGTGACCCGACTTGCGTAGGTACACACCAAACCAAAGGCCAACAAAAAGAACGCCAAATAAGGGGTCATGCTTTCCCTCCTTCCGGTGTGGGGCACATCTGTCGTGAATATATCCGTGCTTTGGCAGGCAACAAGGTTAAGGTGTGTTAAGAAAATTTAATCTTCGACCGCAACGCTGGTCACTAAGGTAGACCTCCCTAGGCTCTCGGCATTGAGTCGCAAGCCTTAGAGGCAGGCTGAATCGGAGGATGGTATGAGTTGCGCACTGGTTATAGAGGACGACAAGGTAACGGCGGAAGTCATCATCGCGGAACTCCAACGCCACGGTTTCAGTTCGAAATGGGCTGCAACTGGGCGCGACGGGCTGGCACTGGCGATTGCAGGAGGTTACGACGCCATTACCCTGGATCGTATGCTTCCCGATTTTGATGGCCTGACCATTGTCAGTACGTTGCGTAGTCTAGGGATTCAAACACCGGTCCTGATGATCAGCGCACTTTCAGACGTCGATGAGCGCGTTCAGGGCCTGCGGGCTGGCGGCGATGACTATCTGACAAAACCCTTTTCTGCTATCGAGATGGTTGCACGTCTTGACGCGTTGCTTCGACGCACCAGTGCAGGCACAAGCCATCCGCAACTTAGCTGCGGAAACCTGCGACTGGATCTGGTTGAGCACAAACTGACTCGCAATGACGAACACATCCTGCTACTACCGACCGAGTTCAAGCTGCTAAATTACCTGATGCGCAATGCCGGTCAGTTGGTCACCCGAACCATGCTGTTTGAAGAGGTCTGGGGTTATCACTTCGACCCTGGGACGAACATCATCGATGTTCACATTGGTCGTCTGCGCAAAAAGCTTGAAGGCGATGAAGGTACTCCCGTCATTCATACGATACGCGGTGCCGGCTATGTCCTTGCTACCAAAGACTGAGGAATGGCGCTCATCCGGTAGTCGATTGATCGGGTTCTACGCCGTATTTTTTGTGGTTTGGAGCGCTCTTTTCACCGGGGTGTTGTACTGGGAAATCTCCCACTACCTGGGAACCGTCGCAGAGCGGACATTATTGCAGCGTGCCCACTACTATCAAAAAATCGATGACAAAAAACTGGTGAAAGAACTGGCTGCCAGTGAAGCCTATTCAACGCCCGGAATCGATGCGTATGGATTGTTCACTTCCGACGGCACACACATTGCTGGAGACCTGCTCAAATTGCGCTCCAGTTTGCCCGATGATGGCAAGGTTCATTATCTTGAGCGCGGACTGAGCATTGCGTTGCCTGACAAGGAAACCAGAAGCAGTTATGCCCTGTTAGCACGTCGCCCCGACGGGCATATTCTTATCCTGGCGCGTGACGGCGGCTCGATTTTAGCCGTTGGCGGGATTATCGAGCAGGCACTACTGTGGGGATTTTCGTTAACACTCATCCCCGGATTGATTGGTTGGTATTTGTTGAGGCGTCTGCCGCTACGCCGTGTCAAACGCCTACAACTTTGTACCGAGAGTATCGTTTCAGGCAACTTGTCGGAGCGCTTACCCTTATCCACCCGCCGCGATGAATTGGATATGCTGGCAAGCGCAGTGAATACGATGCTTGATCATATCGAGCAACTGATGCATGAGGTCAAAAGCGTCTGTGATGGTGTCGCCCACGATCTGCGTACGCCACTCACACGGCTGCGTGCAAGACTCTATCAGCTCCAGCAACTGCCTATGGACAGTGATCACGAGCAAACATTGAATCAAGCCCTTGAGGAAAGCGAATCGATCATGGTTCGATTTCAAGGGTTGCTTCGGGTTGCTGAACTCGACGACATTCGTCGCCGCTCGGCTTTTGCACCATTCCAAATCATGGCGCTGTTACAGCAAGCGTATGAATTCTATGAGCCTTTGGCGCTCGATCGCTCCCAGACGCTATCCCTGGAAATTACCAATGACCTGCCTCAGTTGTATGGCGACTCTTCGTTGATGTTTGAAGCCTTGGTCAACTTGCTCGATAACGCCATCAAATTTACTCCAGAGGGAGGCCACATAAAATTGCGGGGTAGTATCAAGGATTCAGCGGTCGTCATTGAAGTCGCTGACGATGGGACTGGCATACCCGAGACAGACCGCACCCACGTCATTCGCAGGCTCTATCGAGGGGACGCCAGCAGAATGCAACCCGGCCATGGCCTCGGGTTATCCCTGGTCGCGGCCATCGTAAAATTACATGGCTACACGCTGGATATTCAGCCTACCGCCATGCATAGCGGTACCCGTGTCTTGATTATCTGCCCGACAATTTCCAGTTGATTGCGGATTCATCGACATCTGCACATTAAATTTAACTTAATCCAACTTAATTTGAGGCCCCCAGCCCTGAGAGCTAGCTTTGCAGCACATTCTGCTGATCCAAGGCGTCTTCCTTGTGAAATACCTGCTGTCCCTGCTTGTGTTAACCATGTTCTGCCTAATGCCTGTAGTTTTGGCTAACCCTGCGCTGGCTGAAACCCACTCACCTGGGACAATGATCCCAGCCCCTCCAAAGCTCGGGGCTAAAGCCTGGATACTGATCGACGCGGCTACGGGTAGCGTGATTACCAGTCACAACAGCGAAATGCGATTACCCCCCGCAAGCCTGACAAAAATGATGACCGCGTATGTCACCACAGGTGAAATCAAGGCCGGGAACCTGAAGGCTGATGACAGCAGCACCGTTAGCGAAAATGCCTGGCGTACGGGTGGTTCACGAATGTTTCTTGACCCGGGCAGTTCGGTTTCAGTTCACGACTTGCTGAGCGGTGTGATCATCGACTCTGGCAATGACGCAAGCGTTGCACTCGCCGAACATGTAGCCGGAAGCGAAGCAGCCTTCGTCGGGATGATGAATTCCACCGCATCCGTATTAGGCATGGGTAACACACACTTTATGAACTCCACCGGGCTGCCTGATCCAGAGCATTATTCATCTGCTCGCGATATGGCTTTGTTGGCCCGCGCAATCATCAGCCAAGGGGCTAACTCCTACGCCCTTTACTCCAAGAAACACTTTTCCTGGAACGGTATTCGGCAAGCCAATCGCAATCTACTTTTATGGCGCGATGCAAGCTTTGACGGATTGAAAACTGGCCATACCGAGGCCGCCGGTTATTGCATGGTGGCTTCGTCGCACCGAGTCGGGCGACGCTTGATCAGTGTGATATTTGGCGCTAGCAGCGCACATAAACGCACGGCAGAGACGGAAAAACTCATGGGTTATGGCTTTCGCTTCTTTGATACCCAAACCTACAAAAAAGCAGGGGAGATACTCACGTGGTCTGCGCTCTGGAAAGGCAAAGAACGATTGATCGCCGTGGGATTGCTGGACGATCTGACCCTCACCTTGCCCAAGAATGAAAACCGTGAAGTAGAGACACGGCTGAAGATTGACGGCCCACTCGAAGCGCCTATTTCTGCTGGCACCATCGTTGGAAAACTGGATTTGTACGATGCTGAGCAGAAACTTGGGAGCCTGCCATTGATAGCATTGGAAGACGGTGAACCAGGTGTTTGGTGGATACGTTGGTGGGACTCAATGCATCTATTTTTTTATAGAACAGTCCTCGGTTGGTTTGATGAACCTGCGATTGCATGACCGGGGCCGACGCTACCTCGCATCGAGGTGGAAATCCTCGGGCGACTCACGAAGCTGGAGCATCCGATGAACTCCGATGACTTGCGAAGAGATCTAGCACTGTCGAAGTTCTTCAAGGGCGATTCAGCACTTAATGACGCCGTTAAGGGACTGAGTGAGGATGAAAAACAACAGTGCATCGAGTCAGCCTTCGAAGAAGAGGCCACGCGTCTGGGGATCGAGGTGTGGGAATTAACTCTTACCCTGATTTCAGAGTCACCCGAAGAGCTGAAATGCATGACCATAGAATTTCATCGAGAGGTGGCAGAAATGGTAGAAATGGAATGGGAGGAGTATTGCAAGCTGAATGGAATTAACGGGCGACCTTATTAAATCATTGAGGTGCAAAATGAGTTATGAGGATATTAGAGCAGGCAACGAGATTCCCGATGATTTTTTTACAGTTGTCGACATTCCCGCAAACCATTCTCCAGTTAATTACGAGGTGGACAAATTAAGTGGGCAGATTTTCGTCGACCACTTCATCAGTACATCGCCGCTCTATCCGGCCTACTACGGATTTATTCCAAATACGCTGAGTGATGATGGCGACCTTCTCGACGTACTGGTGATTTGCCCTTACCCAGTATCGCCTGGTGTTGTAATTCGCAGCCGGCCAGTAGGCGTGATCTACACTACAGGTAGAACTGGCACCGGAGCCATCATCGTCGCGGTACCTCACGAGAAGCTCAGCCCTATGTACGCTAACGTGAAGGAATGGGAAGACTTTCCTGTACTGTTGATCGCCCAGATCCAGCATTACTTCGAATACTCCAAGGCGCTGGAACCAGGCAAATGGCTGAAGATGGGGCGTTGGGGGAGCGCAGATGACGCAAGGGTGGAGATTCGCAAGTCGGTCGCCACTTATGTCAAAAGATATAGGTGCACGCCCTGAGTCATACTTAACAGGGTCATGCTCATGGCTGGGAATCATTCGATTACCCGCCCGCTAAACAGCGTGCCGAAGGCGGCATACACACTGGCCAGTGCCATCAACAGGGCCACGGCAAATACCGTAAACATCGGGCGGTATTGAGTGACTTCGGGGTGGTGTCCACGCCTACCCCACGCTTGAAATCATCGGTTTGTTCGCATGTGCGCAGCCAATGGTCATCGACGTTATAACCCTCGCGCTTGAGCAGGTCACGGGACTTAAGCCCGAAAAGGACATACGTGTTCGGGCATGACCATGCGGTAGAGCTTGGCGCGTTTGTTGGGGGGCGGTCATCTTTAGATTCTCCATGCAGGTTCGTCTAACGCCAATGACTCACCGTATCCGGATAAATTCAATGACTGTGCCGGGCGGCCTGGAACAAGTTCATGATCGTCGCCGAACATATATCGCTGCACAGCCGGCATAAAAATAGATGACTTCGCCGGACGCTTACGCTGACAACACCCCGTTCACTCAAAATCCAGTGATCACCGTACTTGGCTTTGCGAGTCCAGGTAAATAACCTGGCAGGACAGATATGGTGTTTTCGCTCGTGCGATTTCGTAGGGGTGGTGGATGCCGCTTTATCGCGACTCCACCCGCCCCTTCTGACAAATCCTTTCCGTAAAGTACTCTAAAGGTTTCTAGCCTATTGCTTAACCGGCTACCACAAAGATGATGATCGGACCGCACACTGCCAACAACACATTGGAAATCGCGTAGCAAACGGTAAAACCAATTACTGGAGTGTTGCTCCCGGATTGCTCGATGATTTTGTTCATCGATGCTGCTTCGGTCTGCGCTCCGGCCAGGGCTCCAAATAGAATCATCGGATGCAAGCGCAGTACATAGCGACCGAAGTACAGTGCCACCAGCGGCGGCAGGATCGTTACCACAGCGCCGGACAGCAGCAACGATATCCCGTGCTCTTTCATCGCCGCAAACGCAGCCGGTCCGGCCAGCAAGCCCACCACCGCACCGAACGCGGTCAATCCGAACTCTGAAAATGCCCATTGTGCAGCCGGTGGCAACGCGCCGATTTCAGGATGCCGTGAGTTGAACCATCCAATCACCAGGGCAGTGACCAATACTCCACCTCCAACGCCTAGCTCCACGGGAATCATTCCGACATGGGTAGTTAGCAGGCCAAGTAATGACCCTACCACCATACCCAACGTATGCATTGCGATATCACTTTTGTAGTTGTTCTCTCGAATCCTTCCCAATCGATCGGCTAACGCTTCGACACTGGTGGTGCGGCCCGTAAGAGTAATCACGTCGCCTCGACGCAATACGGTATTGGGCAACAAAGGCAAGTCGTAGCCCTGACGGGTAATGGTGTTGACGAAACAACCGAGGCGTTGAGTACTGGCCAGCCTGACTCGAGCCTCATGGATAGTTTTGCCAGCAAACTCCGGCGAGGTCAGCACAATGTCCACCTGACGAGTCGGGAATGACAAGGATTCGGGATGGTCCATTTCCGGCCCTATCCATTCGGTGAGCGTACCGACTTCTTCTCGCGGGGCATAAACCCCAACAATGTCCCCTGCCTTGAGGACGAACTCCTCATCACGCTCTATCACCACGCCGACGCGCACTACACGTTCGATTGTCAGCGACTGGTGCTGCCCTTCTAAATCGGCAACGCGCTGGCCATCTGCAGAACCGTTGGTAATCACTTGGTGCGCGCGCACCACGATGCGCGTGTAAGGCACAGTGATTGCGTCTTCATCATTGGCAATGCCCAATTCCAGTTCCAGTTCGCGAGCAGATACCTTGAGGTCGACACCTAGCAACTTCGGAGCAACACTGCCCACGAAGACAATTAGGCCAATGGTGCCGAACAAATAAGTAATCGCATAGGCGATTGCCATGTGGCTGTTGAGTTCGGCCTTGGCCGCAGCATCGATTGCCAATTGATTGATGGCGCTGCTCGCTGTCCCCATGATTGCCGTATCGGTCAACGCCCCGGCGCCGAGCCCGGCAGTAAAACCTGCGTCGAAATCATAGAAGGCGTACATCAATAGAATTGATCCCAGCGCCGTTGCACACAGGACTACAGAAAGCACCACCAATTTCAGGGTGCCGCGATTAAGACTGCCGAAAAACTCCGGTCCGCTCTTGAAACCGACGGCGTAAATGAACATCACAAAAAATACCGACTTCATCCCGGCGGGTACCTCCAGGCCGATCTGACCGATCAATAGCCCCATCAACAGCGCACCAGCCACTGAACCTAGATGAAAGCTGCCGATTCGAATACGGCCGATAAAAACGCCCAGCGCAATGGCGAGGAATACCGCAATTTCCGGGTTGGAACGCAGGGCGTGCAACATAAATTCGAGCATGTCACAGACTTCCTTTGAGTAAGATCAAGTGTCCTTCCGTTGAAGTGCGGGTGCCGTGAACCACTTTTCTTTGGGTACTTTCTTCTCTTCGCGCGGATCACCCAAATAGTGCGGTGACATGATTTGTACGCCGTACTCGTTGAATACATCCTGGATGTTGGCGTGCAGTATGCTGAGCAGTACCGCACGGGGTCGCGGCAGGCTGGGAATCGCCTGGGCAACCAGCCGGTATTCCGGGTAGAAGTCTGATAATGCCGTTTGAAACACTTGAGGTGGCGGGTCCTCCTGAACACCCGGGGTACGCTTGGCGGCTTCCAGTAGCATCCCCTCTACCTGCCGCCATGGTGTGTCGTAGCCAATGGTTACAACGGTGTCGACTACATAACCAGCACCTTTTACGGTTCGAGAATAGTTTTTGGTGACGGTGCCCGTAATCATCGAGTTGGGCAAAGTCAGCACTTCCCCAAGGCCAGTACGAATGCTTGTTGTGAACGTCCCCAGCTCTGTGACCGTGCCTTCATACTCGCCAATGCGCACGAACTCACCCGGGCGCAAGGTTCGAGTGTAGGTCAGGATCAAACCCGCAGCCGCTTGGCCCACTACGCTGGACGCGCCGAGCGAGATCATTAAACCGATCAACACCGACAATCCTTTGAAGGCATCGGTGCCGGCGCCCGGCAAATAGGGATAGGCCATGGCGAAGGCAAACAACCAGATTGCTAACGAGGTCAAGCGCTGGGTCGGCCGGAGGGTTTCATGGCTCAGCCAACTGAAGGACCCAGAGGTGGCCACGCGATGGACTATTCGACGAGTGAACGCGGTTGTACCCTTCGCGATGAGAAAGATCGCCACTGCAACACCCATTCCAGGTATTGCATCCATTATGCCTTGCAGCAAATAAGTTGCGACTTCCAGAAGGTATTTGTTGAGACTTTCCCCCCATGGTCGGGTGTATGGAAAGCGCGACATGACGAATCCCAACCACTCATACGTCAGCAGCAGTATCACGCCCCAACGCAGTGCCCCAAACAAACGACTGACCAGTGGGTATAGATAATTAGCGTCGATCACTTGGGTTCGCCCGACCCTTAAGGTCCGGGTGTGTCGATGCATCAACTCGGGGAGTTTCCCCAGCAGTTTCCGTCGTAAATAGGCCATGCCCCAAAGCAGCACAAAGTAAATGGCTGTGGCGAATGCCGCAGTGCCAAGAGCTCTGAGAATCAACCGTAGACTTCGTGCCTCCTGAGTTTCAGCCACCACCTGCCTAAGCTTCTCAGCCGTGCCTTCGGCTGCCTCACGCACCGAGGCATATTCCAAACTGTCGACATCTTTGGGTGAGACGATAAAAGCGCGTTTGGTTCCCAGCAGAATCAAGTAGCTATTCTGAATGGGGTCGAGGGTAACAGCGAGATCGTCAGAATCATCCAGCGCTTCGTTGATCACCGTTTTCGCGCGCTTCGCTCGAGTGTCCGGGGACTCTCCCAGCAGAGTTGCACGGAAGACCATGATGCTGCGATTGGCGACTTTGAGATCTGCAGGAGGATGTTCAACAGGGTGCAGTGCGTCTTCTGCGAAGAGCAAAACAGACCAGGACATGCTTAAAACGGCGACCAGTATTGGAAGAAACCTGTCCCGCATCTGCCTGCTCCTTGATTAACAGGTTCCTACGCGGAGTTTGACGATGACATTCAATGCATGTCGTTTCCATGAGTCCTGGAACCAAAGCGTAGTTCAGCAGCTGCAAGATGTCAGATTGCAGGAGGTTACTAATCCCGAACTGGGGATGCGGCAATTGGTGATGAGCCACAGCTTCACACGAAGCCACGATTAGCGCTGCACCATCTGATGCCAGAAGCTGGGTTGTTCTTATGCTCCAGCCTTGGCAGCAGAGCTTGGGCATACCATCTCCGGACATCGCGGGCGGAATACAGAGATGTCTCTGCCGGGCGCTCACATCGGTTGTTCCGCTTCGCGCACATTAATGCCATGGCCAAGGTGATCTTCGGCGATGCAGGATAGGCCCGGTTCTTTCCCAAGGTGGCCAATAAGCTTGCACGAGCGTGGAATATGTTTTGGGCTGCGCGATGATGCACACCCCGTGCAGAGTAGTAAAACTTTCCGGACATCACGCATCAGTCTTGGCCTTGGCCTTGGCCTATTGCATCACTTGAGCCGCTACACGCAAGGCAACCCCCTGCTATGATTTCTTAGGGACCTCATCGTAGAGGTCGCCCATGAACGCTTTAGCCAAGATCCGCATTGAGGCCAAAACATCAGCCGTTACTGACCGCACTCGATAACACCGATTACGGCTGGCAGCATTCTGATTCGGCGAGTTGAACAATGTCCATGCCTATAGAGCAATACGCCATGATCGGTGACGGCCATACCGCCGCACTGGTGGGCCGTGATGGTTCGATCGATTGGCTGTGCTTGCCCTATTTCGACTCGGGCGCCTGCTTCGCAGCCCTGCTAGGTGGCTCAGAGAATGGGCGCTGGGCGATTGCCCCACGCGAAAAAATCACTTCGGTAAGTCGCCGATATCGCGAAGGTACTTTAATCCTGGAAACAGACTTCGAGACCCCTTCTGGTGCAGTACGCCTGATTGATTGCATGCCATTATCGAACGAACGTTGGGATGTGTTACGCATCGTCGTAGGCCTGCGGGGGCGCGTCGCCATGGGAATGGAACTCGTTATCCGTTTTGATTACGGCTCCATTGTCCCTTGGGTAACCCGGCACAATGGCGCGCTGTTCGCGACTGCCGGGCCAGACACTCTCGAACTGCATACCCCTGTACACATACGTGGCGAGCAGATGACCTCACGGGCCGACTTTGAAGTCGGAGTCGGTGAGCGCGTGCCTTTCGTGCTCAATTACCGGCCGTCGCATGAACCGGCACAGCACGCCATTGACGCCGAAAGTACGCTGGAGCAAACCGAGCGCCACTGGCAGAATTGGTCTGGGCGCTGTCGCTTTGAATGCCGCTGGCAGGATGCAGTGCTGCGCTCCTTACTCACGCTAAAGGCACTCATCTACCAGCCCACAGGTGGCATCGTCGCAGCACCAACCACCTCGCTGCCCGAGTACCCGGGTGGCGTGCGTAACTGGGACTACCGTTACTGCTGGCTACGCGACGCGACCTTCACACTAAACGCTCTGCTACTCGCTGGTTATACCGACGAGGCTCTGGCTTGGTGCGACTGGCTGTTGCGCGCTGTGGCGGGTAGCCCGGCCGACCTGCAGATACTGTACAGCGTGACAGGCGAACGCCGGCTTAAAGAAACCGAAATCCCGTGGCTTCCTGGCTATATGCAGGCCGCACCGGTGCGCATAGGCAATGCAGCGGCGGAACAGTTCCAGCTCGACGTCTATGGAGAAGTGATGGACACCCTGCATTTGGCGCGCGCGGCGGGTCAGGTGCTGCAGCCGCATGCTTGGAACATCCAGTGTGCCTTGCTGAACTATCTTGACAGCCATTGGCAAGGGCCTGATGAGGGTATCTGGGAAGTCCGTGGGCCTCGACGGCATTTCACGCACTCGAAGGTAATGGCTTGGGTTGCCTTCGATCGAGGTATAAAAGCGGTCGAACGCTATGGCTTAGAGGGCCCCGTTGCGGCCTGGCGTCGAACCCGCGAACAAATTCATGCGCAGGTCTGCGAAGCTGGCTTCGATGTGAAACGTAAGTGCTTCACTCAGCATTACGGCAGTACGGCGCTTGATGCCAGCCTGCTACTCATCCCACTGGTAGGCTTTCTGCCGCCGGACGATTCTCGAGTACGATCCACGATCGCTGCGATCGAACGCGAACTTGTGGTCGACGGCCTGGTGCTGCGCTACCGCGTTGAGACTGCGACGGCCGTCGACGGCCTACCGCCAGGCGAAGGTGCCTTTCTGCCTTGCAGTTTTTGGTTAGCCGACTGCCTCGCCGTGACCGGTCGTCAAGTTGAGGCCGAGGCGCTGTTCGAGCGCCTGCTAGCTTTGCGCAACGACGTTGGCCTGCTCGCCGAGGAGTTCGACCCTCGCAGCGGACACATGCTAGGAAACTTCCCGCAGGCCTTAAGCCATATGGCGCTTATCAATACCGCACGATTGCTTTCACTGGCGCCGGGGCAGTTAGATGAATCGAGCCGCACAGGTGAGCGGCTGGTAACCACGAACGCCAGGCCATGTCCCCCGCACGAATGACTGCGTTACCGAGAATTCCTATCGTCGCGTCGGCCGTTCACCAGCGTGCATTTGAAAGCCGTCTAACTTGCAATTATTGGACATTCAGCTGTCACCGATTGAGTTTCAAACACATTGCACCGCGAGCCTAGAGAGCACTTATAAAACCCGGGGTCATTCACATCTATGCAGCAAACTCGCCTGGCTCAACAAGCACGGCCGCCGTTCATCAGTACCAAATTGGAGCGATACAATGGATTGAACTGGCTTTAGGTCTATCGTTGAACCTAAGAACCAGGTTGTTCACCAGACTTTCCAACGGCAAAAGGGGTATGAGTCGCCAGTTTTGAGCGATAGTGCTATGCGCAGAATACTTGACTACTTTTTTACTGGCCTGATTTTGGCCGGTTTGAGTTCTACCGTTTCTGGTAATCAGGCAGACAGCCCCAATCGCTCATTGCAACCTGTCGTCAGTATTGATCTTCCTCGGTTCATGGGCATCTGGTACGAGATCGCCCGAACCCCCAATCAGTTTCAGAAAAAGTGCGCGGGCTTCACCCGCACCGATTTTCACCTGCAAGCCGACGGTACCGTGCAAGCGCTCTACCGCTGTCGATTGCGCAATGGCCAACCCTATCTTTTTATCGCCACTGGTCATCAAGTGGGTGATACCCACTCTCCAAAGCTTAAAGTGCGTTTCGCGCCAGAATGGCTGTCGTTCCTTCCGGCAGTGTGGGGGGACTACTGGATTGTAGATATTGACAACCAATATCAACTGGCCGCCGTCAGTGAGCCGACTCGCAAATATTTGTGGATTTTGTCTCGAACAACTCACGTAGCCCCTCAAGCTTACGCAGCCCTATTGAAACGACTGAGAAACAAAGGTTTTACGGTAGAGCGGCTGCTGATGACACAGCAATAGGGTGTATGTTACGTTATAACAACATAGAAACTGTCGATTGCTAACCGACAGCGTGACCCACCCCCTGCCTGCGACTTTCGATGACAAACCTTGTTCAAATCCCGCCCATCACCCGCCTGGGCCAACGCCTGACGTCCATCGATGCCCTCAGGGGCCTGGTGATTATTTTCATGCTGCTGGATCATGTGCGCGAGACGTTCTTCCTGCACCGCCAGGTCACCGACCCGATGCTTGTCGACAGCACGGAGCCAACGTTGTTTTTCAGCCGCACCCTCGCACATTTGTGTGCGCCGGTGTTCGTTCTGCTCACTGGACTGTCGGCATTCCTGTACGGTGAAAAGCACCAGGGCACGCCGTCGATGTTCCTGTTCAAGCGTGGCCTGTTCCTGGTTGTGCTGGAGTTCACCCTGGTGAATTTCGCCTGGACCTTTCAGTTCCCGCCTGCTGTGATCTACCTGCAGGTGATCTGGGCGATTGGTGTCAGCATGATTGCTCTCTCTGTATTGGCCTGGCTACCTCGGCCAATATTGTGTGTCCTGGGCCTGGCCATAGTCGGTTTGCACAACCTGCTCGATCCCCTGCACTTCCCGCCCGGATCGGCGCTGCACCTGCCTTGGGCGATTTTGCATGATCGCGGCTGGATCGAATTCTCCGACCACTTGCGCCTGCGCACCTCCTACCCCGTGCTGCCGTGGATCGGCGTCATCGCCCTGGGTTACTGCATCGGTCCGTGGTTCGCGCGCTCTACCTCGTTCGCAATGCGTCAGCGTTATCTGTTGCTGACAGGTGCCTGTGCATTGATCGGTTTCATCGCCCTGCGCCTGGTCAACGGTTATGGCGAAGCGCAGTGGGTGGTTCATGAAAGCACGACAGAAACCCTCATGAGTTTCTTCAACATCACCAAGTACCCCCCTTCCCTGCTGTTCCTGTGTCTGACGCTAGGCGTCGGGCTACTGCTGCTGTCTGGTTTCGAGCGGGCCCGACAACGCCAGTGGATCGGTGCCCTGGCGGTGTTTGGCGCGGCACCGATGTTCTTCTACTTGCTCCATCTTTATGTGCTGAAAATCCTGTATCTGCTGAGCGTGGCGATGTTCGGTCTGAACCAGGGCGACTACTTCGGCTTCCAGAGCATGTGGGCCGTGTGGCTGGCGGCCGTGCTCCTGGCTGCAACGCTGTACCTGCCAGTGCGCTGGTTCGCGGCATTGAAGGCACGTCGTCGCGATATCGGCTGGCTCAAATACTTCTGATCGGCACAGCTCAACAGGACTTGGGTTCGCCTCGGGCGGCATGATCGACTACCATGCCGCCGCCGGTTCCCAAACGGGATTAATAGGGAATCCGTGATGCTGCCAACGCATCAAACGGAACTGCCCCCGCAACTGTAGGTGCCGAGCCTGCTCCTGAACTGCCACTGGGATCGATTCCCGGGAAGGCTGGAGCACGCCATGACGCATCAGTCAGGAGACCTGCCGGCCAAGCAACAAATCACTAACCGGCGGGGTGTCCGGGAAGGACATCTGCGCGCGCGTCACTCAGGTGATGGGCCTTGCACTGCTGTTTTCGGCAGCGCTCGATGATGTGTTTTCCAGACCTTGCACCCTGGCTGCGTGTACGGTTCAAATGGAGATTGCATCATGCTGTTGCCGCGCTTTTTCGCCCTCGTCACCGGCCTGGGACTTTCTGCCCTCGCCTGTGCCTCCCCTACTCATTACCCGCTGACGATCGAGAACTGCGGCAGCACACTGACGTTCACGCACGCCCCTGTCCGGGCGGTGACTATCGGCCAGGCCGGCACCGAAATGCTCTTCGCCCTGGGACTCGGTGACAAACTGGTCGGCACTTCGCTGTGGTTCAATGATGTGCTGGGCAAATACAAGGGGCAAAACGACAGGATCGAACGCCTGGCCGATAACGAGCCGAGTTTCGAGTCGGTCATCGGCAAGCGCCCGGAACTGGTCGCTGTCGAACTTGAGTGGATGGTCGGCCCGCAAGGCGCAGTCGCTACCCGCGAGCAGTTTCACGAACTGCAGATTCCAACCTATCTCATGCCCTCGGACTGCGAATCCAAGGACAACCTGGTGGGGGCCGACGGCACCCGCCTGCAGCCGTTTCGCATTGACAGTCTCTACAAGAGCATTACCCAGCTGGCCGAGATTTTTGATGTCCAGGCGCGCGGGCAGCAACTGAACGCGCAACTGCAGGCCAGCCTGGCCAAGTCCATTGCCGCGGTGCAAGGCAAAGACCTCACGCACACCAGCGCGCTGGTCTGGTTTTCCAGTGCCAGCCTGGACATCGATCCCTATGTCGCCGGGCACAAGGGCATCCCCGACTTCATGCTGGGCACCTTGGGCGTGCGCAATGTGGTGCAGTCCGACGAAGAGTGGCCAACCGTTGGCTGGGAAACCATCGCCAAGGCCAACCCGACATTCCTGGTCATCGCCCGCATGGATCGCCGGCGTTTCCCGGCTGACGACTATCAACGGAAACTGCAATTCCTGCGCAGCGATCCCGTGACCCGCAACATGGACGCGGTGAAAAACAACCGCATCATTATCCTCGACGCCATGGCCATGCAGGCCAGCTTGAGAATGTTCGACGGTCTCGAATCGCTGGCAACGGCCATCAACCGCTACGACCTGCCAAAATGACCGCGACGCTGATTCGCACTCTGCTTGCACTGGTGATGCTGCTCGTGGCCGTGATCGCCGGCGTGGCCATCGGTGAAACCCGCATCGAACCCGGCGTGGTGTTCCAGGTGTTGGCCAATAAAATGTGGATGGCCGGGTATGTCCTCGATCCTATCGATGAGGGCATCGTCTGGAACTACCGCCTGACTCGCGCGTTGGTGGCGGCGGCTTGCGGGGCGGGCCTGGCGACCTGCGGGGTGATCCTGCAATCGTTGCTGCGCAACCCGTTGGCCGATCCCTACCTGCTTGGCATTTCCGCGGGGGCCTCGACGGGTGCGGTGCTGGTGGCGTTGCTGGGCCTGGGTGCCGGAGCAATTTCGATGTCGGCCGGGGCGTTTGCCGGCGCCGTCGCCGCCTTCACCGTCGTGGTATTGCTGGGCCGTGCCAGCGGTTCGCCCGGCAGTACCGGCCAGATCATCCTGGCGGGCATTGCCGGTTCACAACTGTTCAATGCGCTCACCGCGTTCCTGATCACCAAGTCGGCCAGTTCCGAACAGGCTCGCGGCATCATGTTCTGGCTACTGGGCAATCTCAGTGGCGTGCGCTGGCCCTCCGTGTGGCTGGCTGTACCGGTTGCGGTGGCCGGCCTGGCGGTTTGCCTGTGGCACCGGCGGGCACTGGATGCCTTCACCTTTGGCGCCGACTCCGCGGCCTCACTCGGCATTGCGGTTCGTCCCGTGCAATTTCTGTTGATCAGTTGCGCCGCCCTGGTGACGGCGGTGATGGTGTCGATTGTCGGCTCTATCGGTTTCGTTGGACTGGTCATTCCCCACGCCGCCAGGCTGTTGCTGGGCACTCGGCATACCCGCCTGTTGCCGGCGAGTGCGCTGGGCGGTGCGGTGTTTCTGGTGGCCGCCGATGTGCTGTCGCGAACCTTGATCAAGGGCCAGGTAATTCCGGTCGGCGTGATTACGGCATTGGTCGGCGCGCCGGTGTTTGCGCTGATCCTGGTCGGTCGGAGGAATGCCCGATGAATGCGCTTGCGCCGGTTACCGACGAAACCGTGCTGAGTTGTTCCAAACTCGGATTGCATATCCGCGAAGTTGAACTTCTGCACCAGATTCACCTGGACATTCGTCGTGGCGAAACCCTGGGCCTTGTCGGGCCCAACGGCTCTGGAAAATCCACCCTGCTCAAACTGCTGGCCGGCGTGCGTGCGCCCAGCCGGGGAGCGGTCCATCTCAACGGCCAAGACCTCAAGGCCCTGTCCCGGCGAACCATCGCCCAAACCCTGGCGGTGGTTGAGCAGCAGGCCGACACCCTGGATGCGATCAGTGTGTTCGATGCCGTGGCCCTGGGCCGAACGCCGTGGTTGTCGGCCTTGAGTCCATGGTCGAAGGCGGACGAAGACATCGTCCATCAAGCCTTGCGCGACGTCGATGCGACGCATCTTTGCAGGCGCACGTGGCGTAGCCTCTCTGGCGGCGAGCGTCAGCGCGTGCATATCGCTCGCGCCCTGGCCCAGCGCCCGCAGATCCTGTTGCTGGACGAACCGACCAACCACCTGGATATCCAGCACCAGATGGCGATTCTGCACGTTGTTCACGCATTGCCCGTGACCACCGTGATTGCCCTGCACGACCTCAACCAGGCACTCACCTGCGATCGTCTGGCGGTGCTGGAAAAAGGGCGCTTGGTGGCCCTTGGCAAGCCGCTCGAGGTGTTGACCCCGCGACGCCTGCTGGAGACTTTCGGGGTGCACGCGCACTACCTCATTGACCCCTTCGACGGCACGCACATCCTGCGCTTGCGCTCATCCTGATTTGTTTGTGGACACCCCGGAATGCATACCCGATCAGCCATTCTCTTCGCCCTGGCAAGCCCTCTCGCACTCGCCGATTCAGTTCAATCGCAAGCCAAGGGATTTATCCAGGACAGCGCCTGGAGCGTGCTCAATCGCACGGTTTACGACCATCGCGAGTACCTCAATGGCGCCCGCAATGGCGCTGCGCGTAATGCCTACAAACCGCGTGACGAGCGTAATGGCTACGCCGAAGAATGGGCCTACGGGCTGATGGCGACGGTGCAATCGGGCTTCACCCAGGGCTTGATCGGGGTGGGCATGGATGCCCATGCCTACCTCGGGGCACAACTCGACAGCGGCGGTGGCCGCGCAGGGAAAGCGCGATTGCTCGGTCTCGACAACCAGGGACATCCCAAGGATGCGTTCAGCCGCGGCGGTGCGGCACTCAAACTGCGCCGGTCATCGACCGTGCTGAGCTATGGCGAACAGCGCGTGAAAACGCCGGTATTCAGTTCGTCCGATAGCCGTCTGCTCCCGGAGACCGCCACCGGGGTGTTTCTCACAAGCAACGAGTTCGAGGCGCTGACGCTGGTAGCTGGTCATTTCAGCGAAAGTACCGATCGGAACGCCAGCAGCCATGACCAGGGCTTTGTGGTCAACTACTCCAACGCCGTGAAAGGCAATGCCTTCGATCTCGCGGGCGTGGTCTTCACACCGGCAAAGAAGCTGACCGTCAGCGCCTATACATCGCGCTATGAGGACACCTGGAACCAGCATTACCTGGGTAGCTCCTTCATCCAGCCGCTGGATGAAACCCGCGCGTTGTCGATCAACCTGAACCTGTACCGCACCACGGATGAGGGCAAGTCGCTGTCCGGCAGGATCGACAGCACGACCTGGAGCCTGATGTCCACTTACACCCAAGGCCCCCATGGCTTCAGCCTCGGCTATCAGAAGGTGGACGCCAACACACCGTTTGACTACGTCACCCGTGGCGCTATCTTCATCAGCAACGCCGTCCAGCTGTCGGACTTCAACGCTCCCCATGAACAGTCCTGGCAAGCCCGCTACGATTTCGATGCCAGCCCCTGGGGGTTACCGGGCCTGTCCATGAGCGCCGCCTATGTGCGCGGCAGCCGGATCGATGGAAGCCATGTCGACCCGCAAGGCGGCTACGCCTACCTGGGTTATGGCGAAGGCGGCAAACATTGGGAGCGTGACCTGCAGGTGCGCCATGTGGTGCAAGGTGGCGCGGCGAAAGGCACCACCCTGTCGTTGCAATACAATGTGCATCGGGGCAATACCGCACAGGCAGAACTGGACACCGACCAGATACGCCTGGCTGTGGAGTATCCGCTGACGGGAAGGTTTTGACGCGTGCCGCAATGACGCAATTAATGGAGCAGTCATAACAATGATCCTGGTTGTTGAAGGTATCAGCGCCAGTGGGAAAACCACTTGGTGCGCCGAGCATGGAAAGCAGCATGTCATTCCCGAAAACGGCCGTTTTGATAACGAGCCGGACCGGATAAAGAATCCAGTCGGAGCAGCCACCTTTTGGGCAGAGCGAAACGTGGATCGCTGGCAACAAACGTTGGCCATGGAAGACACCTCTTCGTGGGCCTTATGTGACAGTGATCCTCTCAAGCTCCACTACATCTGGAGCCTTTGGCAAATCGGCGAGGCGAGCGAACCCGAGTGGCGGGTAGAGTTGGACGCTACAAGAGAAACGATCGCACAAGGACGTATTGGCTTTGCTGACTGTTACATTGTTGGCCGCATCGATCCCCAGCTCGCGCGCGCGCGTGCCAAAGCAGACACCACCCGCCGACGCAGCAAATTCGAGCTACACGTGCGCCTCCAACAAGCGCTGCTGACTTGGTACTCAGCCATGGATGAAGTGCTTCCCGGCAGAGTGCGATTCGGGTTTCCTTCAAAAATGCCCACCGTCGGCAACCTTGATGGGAGATATTCGGTAACGGCATTTGATCAAATGATCGCATCGCTCCCCGGAAAGTAATCAGTACTCCAACGCTAAGATGGACCCTCTCCACTACAAGGAAGCAACATTCATGGAAAGCCCCTTTTCTCAAGTCACCGAACGTTTGAACAATCGCCGATTCACGGTAGCAGGCAATACCCACGGGCTGTCCGGTGCAGGCACGGTGTTTCACTACCAGGTCGAGGGAGATGCCATTTCAAGTACCTACCAGGGCGGCAAGATCCGCATGGGCCATCAGGTCGGCCGCGTGACAGGCCCCGAGACCATCGAGCTGCTTTTTCATTGCCTGACCACGGAGGGTGAGATTCTGTCCGGCTGGTCTCGTGGCACGGTAGGCGTTGATCACGAGGGGCGGACCACCCTGTCCTTCGTATGGGGTTGGTTGTCGGGTGCGACTGGAGGTGGGGAGTCGAGCTACGTCGAGCTTGTCGCTTGGCAAACGCCGTCAGACTGCAAAAAGCCGTGATCTTCACACAGTGCCCAAACCGGAGGACAAAATGAAAGGAAGCTGCGCTTGTGGGGCTGTAGGCTATGAGATCGACAGCATTGATATGCCGATCAGCCATTGTCACTGCAGCACCTGCCGCAAGACCCATGCCGCTGCTTATGTCTCCACGGCTGGCGTGTTGAAAGAGCATTTCAGGTGGACACGAGGCCTGGACGCGTTGAGGCCTTTCGAGTCAACTCCCGGGAAGATCCGACACTTCTGCTCGCACTGCGGATCGCACCTTGCGGCAGAGCGTAACGGCTCAAGCGCGATGATCGTGCGCGTGGCGACGCTGGACGAGGATCCTGGTTCCAGGCCCGAATATCACATCTGGACGGAGCAGGACGTGGCGTGGCTGAATGGGGAGGGTCTGCCAGGGTACTCACAATGGCAGCCTGGGCGATGATGGAAAGTTTGCTTGGCCCTCACCACTTCTGGAATGACAACAGCCGATTCACGACTCGCCATCAACCAGTCTAACCCTGTGGCAATCAGCGGGCCCCAGCGTCTGCCCGCTCGCTGAGCGCACCTCAATCGGCATCAACGGCTTGCCGGACGCGTTGTCCAACAGCACAGAACGGGTCTCCTGCGGCTCGAACAGGAATCGTTCGCCCCACTGCCTCATGCAGACCACCAACGGAAAGATCTCCCGTCCTTTCTCTGTCAGCACGTACTCCTTGTAGGCGCTGCCATCCGACGCCGGTCGGATGTCGAATATCCCGATCTCGACCAGAGTCTTCAGTCGCGAAGCCAGAATATTCTTGGCCACGCCCAGGCTCTTCTGAAATTCGCTGAACCGGCGAATGTCGTCAAAGGCATCGCGGATGATCATGAGCGACCAGCGATCGCCAATGGCTTCCAGTGTTCTTGCGACCGGGCATTCGTTGCCTTGTGGCGTAGCGTCGTCGAGCATTTTTTACTCCCGGGAATGTGGTTGCAATTTGAAACCTGTCATGCCAACAATAGATTCAGGTTTTAATTTGCAACCAGTTTAACGCCACGGAGGCGCACATGACAGCAGATACCGATTCAGCGGCCCAATGCCTGGTCAGGCGGCCTGGGCAAATCGGCGAATGCACCGGGTTCGAACACTCTCCAGGGCTTTCACCATCGCTGACGTTATTGTTTTCCATCACCTGCGCACTTGCAGTCGGCAACGTTTACTTCGCGCAACCGTTACTCGATTCCATGGCCCAGAGTCTGGGCGTGGACTCATCTATGATCGGGATTGTGGTGACGGCCACCCAGGTGGGTTACGCGCTGGGGCTGCTGTTCATCGTCCCGCTGGGGGATCTGGTCAATCACAAGCGGCTGATTCTGGCGCAAGTGCTGCTGTCGGCGTTGGCGCTGGCGGCGGTCGGTGCTGCCCAGCAATGGCTGGCCCTGTTGAGTGCCATGATCGTGATGGGCCTGCTGGCCGTGGTCGTACAGGTACTTGTGGCATACGCCGCCGCGCTGGCAACGCCCTCGCAACGCGGGCAAGCCGTCGGGACGGTAACCAGCGGGATTGTCCTGGGCATTCTTCTGGCGCGGTTTACCTCTGGCGTGATTGCGGACATCGCGGGCTGGCGCGCCGTGTACTTTGTGTCTTCAGGGCTGATGCTCACGCTCGCGGCGGTGCTGTGGAAAAGCGTGCCCGTAACGGCAGTGCCAAGGCATCAAGACAGCTACCTCACGCTCATCCGTTCGCTGTTCACCCTATTCATTACCGAGCCCACGTTACGCGCCAGAGGCCTGTTGGCGATGCTGATCTTTGCCGCTTTTTCCGTGTTGTGGACGTCCATGGTGCTGCCCTTGAGCGCCCCGCCGCTGTCGCTGTCACACACGGCTATCGGCCTGTTTGGCCTGGCCGGCGTCGCCGGTGCCCTGGCGGCCAGAAGAGCCGGTCGCTGGGCCGATCAAGGCCTGGGGCAACGAGTGACCGGCATTTCGCTAGGGCTCCTGACGCTGTCCTGGTTGCCCATTGCATTCGCCCAGACGTCCCTGGTCGCCCTGGTCTGCGGCGTCGTCCTGCTCGACTTTGCGGTGCAGGCAGTACACGTCAGCAACCAGAGCATCATCTTCGCCGCACGACCCGACGCGCACAGTCGCATGGTCGGCGCCTACATGTGCTTCTACTCGGTCGGCAGCGCGCTGGGAGCCGCCGCAGCGACCCAGGTTTATGCGCTTTGGGGCTGGATGGCCGTCAGCCTGCTGGGCGCCTCGATCAGTGCTGCTGCTCTGGTCTTGTGGTTTTTCTCGTCGCCAAGTCAAGACGATCTGCACTGAATGCAATACGTTCTGGCGCCACGAGCATGGCATCCAAGGCAACACTGTCCGCACTCCCAACGCACACCGCGCCGGGTTGTTGATTAGCGTTCCTCACCACTCTCCTGGAAGCCTTGATCATGAAAACCTTAAGCATCGACAACAGCAGCACCAACGTACAAAGCTCTTCCACGCTCGGGATCAAAACCATGGCGCTTGGCACCTATGGTGCCTACTTTGCACTCGCCGTCATTTACTTCTGGTTTGGCGGGATGAAGTTCACCCACTACGAAGCCACCGGTCTGGTGCCGCTGGTGAGTAACAGCCCTTTGCTGGGTTGGGTCTACGACATTTTCAGTGTCGATACCTTCTCCAGCCTGCTTGGCATACTGGAGGTCTCGATCGGGGTCCTGATTGCAGGTCGCTTGCTGTCACCCAAGCTTTCATTGATCGGCGCAGCCCTGTCTGCCGGACTGTTCTTCACCACCTTGAGCTTCATGTTTTCGACCCCCGGCGTGATTGAACCCGGCCTCGGTTTTCCAGGCATCTCGGTGGCGCCGGGCCAGTTTCTGCTCAAGGACATCGGCTTGCTTGCCGCCTCGATATTTATCGCCGGCCACTCGCTGACTGAGCTGCAAAGCCGTTGAACCGATGATCGACCCTGCGCGATGGCCTGAAGCAGTTCGATGCTTTCAGGCCATTGCCCCATCATCGTCTCCCGCCAGGTCTTTCACCCAGTCCCGCGGGCTGCAGCCCGTCTTGCGTCGAAACGCACGTGCCAGTGCCGAAGGGCTTTCATAGCCGACCTCGGCGGCGATCAGCGTAATCGACCGCCCTTCACGCAGGCGTTTCTGCGCCAGGCTGATCCGCCAACTCAACAGATATTCGGCAGGTGTCTGCCCGATGACGTCGCGAAAATGCACCGCGTAGGCCGCGCGCGACATATTCGACTCGCTCGCCAGTTGCGCAATTGACCAGGCACGCTCGGGTGCGTTGTGAATTTGCACCAGGGAGCGAGCCAACCGCGGATCGGCCAGGCCGGCCATCATTCCGGTGCGCAATTGTTGGTGATCAAGCAGATGCCGAAACAACAGGATGATCAGCAATTCAAATAAACGCTCCAGAGCTGCCTCCCTGCCACAATGCGCGCTCGCTGCCTCGCCGAACATCCACTTCAGCGTATCGGCCAGCATGGGCAGTTCATCCAGGGACAACACCAGGCAATCGGGTAACGAAGCCGCCAACGGATTATCGATTCCGCCCTCGAACTCCATTGAGGCACACAACAGTTGAGCGCCCTCGGACTCATTGGCAAACAACTGATGCCGGCTGGGGCGTGGCATGAAAATCAGGCTGGGCCGGGTCAGCAGCACGTCCTTGCGATCGGCGCCCAGCAACGTGACGCTGCCCGCCTGCAGCAGATGAATATAACCACGCCCTTGCGCACCATCGTAGGACGCGAGGCCGCATAACCTGCCGTTGTAAAACAGGTTTGCGCGTACGCCGAACTGCGAAAACAAGGTAGACAGGCGATCCATGGACGATCTCTTGGCCAGGCCTAGACGCTCAGATCATAGCATCGGCGGTGGGTGCTTCGACGCAAGCCCCGTGCCTGGAACCTTCGAGGCTCTCTCTTCGCGCCTGTTGCGGGCGAGGACACTGTTTCCATCACCTGACGACGTCCGGGCCTCCCCCAAAGGAGGGGGATAAAAGCCCGGCACATCACACTATTGTGGACGCCTGTAACGGGCCGAGAATTGCTTCCATGGCCCACACTCGACACTGTTTGACGAGAGATGCCATGACTGACCTGCTGCTCAACGAACGCGAACTGCGCTTCCAGCTTTACGAGCTGCTCGATACCGAAGCGTTGCTGCAACGCCCGCGCTACGCCGAGCACGACCGCGGCGTGTTTGACGCTTCTCTCACCACCGCCCGCCAGATCGCCGCTGAGCTGTTCGCCCCGCACAATCACAAGGGCGATGCCAACGAACCGACCTTCGATGGCGAGCGGGTTCACATGATCGCCGAAACCAAAGTCGCCTGGGACGCCTTTGCCCAGGCCGGGTTCCTGGCCGCCCACCACGACTTTGCCGATGGCGGCCTGCAATTGCCGGAAGTGATCCTGCGAGCTTGCATGGCCTACTTCAACGCGGCGAATATTTCCACGGTCGCCTATTCCTTCCTGAGCATCGGCGCGACCAATCTGCTCAGGGCCTTTGCCAGTCCACCGTTGCTTGAATGCTTCCTGGCGCCGATGCTCGACGGTCGCTTCAGCGGCACGATGGCCCTCACCGAACCCGGCCAGGGCTCGGCGCTGGGCGACCTGCGCACCCTGGCACGCCCGGCTGAAAACGGCACTTACCGGATCTTCGGCCAGAAGATGTTCATCTCCGGTGGCGACCACGAACTGACCGATAACATCGTGCACATGGTGTTGGCCCGCATCGAAGGCGCGCCGGCCGGGACCAAGGGCATTTCGCTGTTCCTGGTGCCCAAGTTCCTGGTCAATGCCGATGGCAGCGTCGGTGCGCGCAACGACGTGGCGCTGGCCGGCCTGCTGCACAAGATGGGCTATCGCAACACCACGTCCACGGTGCTCAGCTTCGGCGAGCACGACGGCGCCGTGGGCTACCTGGTCGGTGAGGAACATCAGGGCCTGAGCTACATGTTCCAGATGATGAACGAGGCCCGCATCGGTGTCGGCCTCGGGGCCGCCAGCCTCGCCTACCAGAGCTACATTCACGCCCTGGACTACGCCCGCCAGCGGCCACAGGGCCGCTTGCCCGGGAACAAGAACCCGGCGGCACCCCAGGTGCGCATCATCGAGCACGCCGATGTGCGTCGGATGCTGCTGCAACAGAAGGTCTACGCCGAGGGCAGCCTGGCGCTGTGCTTGTATGCCAGCAGCCTGGTGGAAGATGCCCACACCGCGACCACTGCGCTGGCGCGCAACAATGCCGGCGAATTGCTCGACCTGCTGACGCCGGTGGTCAAGACCTACCCCTCGCGCTACGGCCTGCTCGCGTCCGAGATTGGCGTCCAGGTGCTTGGCGGCGCCGGTTATACCCGCGAATACCCGCTGGAACAGTACTACCGCGACAATCGCCTGAACCCGATTCATGAAGGCACCGAAGGCATCCAGGCCATCGACCTGCTAGGTCGAAAACTGGGGCCGCGCGGAGGTGACGGCTATCGACTGTTCACTGCCGAAGTGCTTGCCACCCTGCTCACCGCCAACAGCGACCCACACTGTGCGCCGCTCGCGGCACTGCTGGCCGATGCCTTGCGCGTACTCGAGCAAGTCACCACCAGCCTGCAAGCGCAGGTGACGGCCGATGCCAACCTCGGCATGGCCAATGCCACGCCCTATCTGGACCTGTTTGGACGCGTGGTGGTCGGCTGGATCTGGTTGCGCCAGGCCCTGCTGGCCAGCCGCGCCCTGGGTTCGGGCGCCGGCGACAGCGACGCCGATTTCTATCAAGGCAAGTTGCAGGCTGCGCATTACTACATGACCTGGGAACTGGCGTCGCTGGAGTCCCAGGGGCGGCTGCTCACTGAAGCCAACCATGTCGCCTACTACATGCAGGACCGCTGGTTCTAATGCCCCTCCCCTGTAGGAGCGAGCATGCTCCTACAGGGGGCCGTGATAACAATAAATTTCGGGAAATCAACATGAGCAACCTGGTCACCTACCACGTCGAAGACAACCTCGCCCTGATCGGCCTGGCATCAAAGCCGGTCAACGCACTGGGGCAACCCCTGCGTGCGGCCATTCTCGACGCCTGTGAGCGCGCCGCCAGCGATCCTGCCGTCTCGGCGATCATCGTGCACGGTGCAAACGGCTTGTTCTGCGCCGGTGCCGATATCAGCGAATTCGGCCTTCCCGGGTCTTTCGCCGCCCCTTCGCTGCCCGACTTGCTGTTGCGTCTGACCCAAATCGACAAACCACTGATTGCCAGCATCGATCGCTTCGCCCTCGGTGGTGGGCTGGAGCTGGCGCTGGCCTGCGGTTATCGCATCAGCGCTGCCGACAGCCGTCTCGGCTTGCCGGAAATCAACCTGGGCCTATTGCCCGGTGCGGGTGGGACCCAGCGTTTGCCGCGACTGATCGGCGCCGAACCGGCACTGGAAATGATGATCTCCGGCCAGCCTGTCAGCGCAGGCAGGGCCCTTGAGCTCGGCTTGATCGACCGCTTGCTCGGGGACGGCGAATGCCTGCTCGATGGCGCACGTCACTTCGCCCGGGAGTTGATCCGCGAAGGCGCACCGGCGCGCCCCGCAGAACGTCACGCCAACCCGGCCGCCGCCCTGCCCGATGGGTATTTCACAGACTATCGGGCCAGCCACGAACCGCGCTGGAAAAACCGCCTGGCGCCCCGACTGGTGCTGGCGGCCGTCGAGTCGGCCTGCGTGCTGCCGTTGCAGGCCGGCCTGCAGCGCGAAGTCGCCCTGTTCAAGGAAGCCGAAGCCTCGACGCAATCCCAGGCCTTGCGCCATGTGTTTTTCGCCGAGCGCGAGGCCGGCAAAGTGGCCGGTGTCACCGCTAACACTGCCTTGCGTCCGGTCGCCCGGGTCGCGGTGATCGGCGCCGGGACCATGGGCGGTGGCATCGCCATGAACTTCGCCAACGTGGGCATCCCCGTCACGCTGCTGGAGCTCAAACCCGAGGCGCTGGAGCGTGGGCTGGGGCAAATCCGCAGCAGCTATGAGATCAGCCGGCAACGCGGCAAGCTGACCCAGGAACAGCTCGACCAGCGCATGGCCTTGCTCACCGGCACCCTTGACTATGCCGACATTGCCGAGTGCGACCTGGTGATCGAGGCGGTGTTCGAAAGCCTGCCGATCAAGCAACAAGTGTTCCGCACCCTGGACGAGGTGTGCAAGCCAGGCGCGATTCTGGCCAGCAACACCTCCACCCTCGATGTCGACCAGATCGCCGCGGTTACGCGCCGCCCGCAAGACGTCATCGGCCTGCACTTTTTCAGTCCGGCCAATGTGATGCGCCTGCTCGAAGTGGTTCGCGGCAAACTCACCGCGCCCGAGGTGCTGGCGACCACACTGAAACTGGGCAAGACGATTGGGAAAATCCCGGTAGTGTCCGGCGTGTGCTTCGGCTTCATCGGCAATCGCATGCTCGAACCCTACTCCCGCGAAGCCCATCGCCTGGTATTGGAGGGCGCTACGCCAGCGCAGATCGACCAGGTGCTGACTGACCTCGGCCTGGCCATGGGGGTGATGGCGATGCACGACCTGGCCGGGATCGACGTCAGCTTCCTGGTGCGCGAGTCGCGTCGTGAAGCGATTGCCCATGATCCGAGCTATTGCCGCCTGGCTGACGAACTGAACGCCCTCGGCCGCTTCGGTCAGAAGACCCGGCGCGGTGCCTATATCTATGAGGGCCGCGAGCGCAAGGAGGACTTCGAGGTCATCACCCTGGCCGAACGCATCGCCGGCGAACTGGACATCCGCCGCCGGCCGATCGCCACGCAGGAGATTCATGACCGCTGCCTGTTCATGCTGATCAACGAGGGCATCCAGCTGCTCGACGAAGGCATTGCCGAGCGCAGTGGCGATATCGACCTGGTGTGGATCAACGGTTACGGCTTCCCGGCGTGGCTCGGCGGGCCGATGCACTATGCCGAGCAGATCGGCCTGGACAAGGTGCTGGACGGTATCCGCCATTACCGCAAGGCCCTCGGCGAATACGGCGAGATGTGGTTCCACCCTGCCCCGTTGCTGGAACGCCTGGTGGCTGCCGGCAAGACCCGCATCGAACGAATCTGAGTCCCGATCGGCCGCCATGGGCGGCCGATCCACTCCCCGACAGGAACAATGCGATGAATGAAAACCCCGGTTTTTCCCTGATTGGCAAGACGGTACTGGTCACCGGTGCCTCCAGCGGCATTGGCGCGCATCTGGCGCGCGTGGCCAGCGGTGCGGGTGCGCGCGTAGTGCTGGGCGCCCGGCGCGTGGAGCGCTTGCAGCAACTGGCAGACGAAATTCGCCAGACTGGCGGTGAGGCTATGGCCGTGGCCCTGGACGTTACCGATCGCGACAGCGTCGAAGCAGCGTTTGACGCCGCCCAGGCTGCTTTCGGTGTGGTGGATGTAGTGCTCAACAATGCCGGCATCGGCAACGGCCAGCGCGTGCTGGAGATCAGCGAGGCCGATTGGCGGGCGATGCTGTCGACCAACCTCGACGGCGTCTGGCGCGTTGCCCAGTGTGCAGCGCAACGCCTCGCAAAGGCACAGCGACCTGGCAGCATCGTCAACATCGCCTCGATGCTCGGGCTGCGCGTAGGCACTGGCTACAGCCACTACTGCGCGGCGAAGGCTGGCGTGGTGCAACTGAGCAAATCCCTGGCGCTGGAACTGGCGCGCTACCAGATCCGCGTGAATGCCATTGCGCCGGGTTACTTCAAGACCGAAATGAACGATGAGTATTTCGACAGCGAAAAGGGCCAGGCGTATATACGCGACACCGTGCCGATGCGTCGACTGGGAAGCCTGCAGGAACTGGAAGGCCCGTTTCTCCTGCTCGCGAGCGAGGCCGGCGCCTTCATGACAGGCGCGGTCCTGGCAGTGGACGGCGGCCATCTGGTCGGCAGCCTGTAAACGCTAGCTCCCGCGAATGAACGGATATCTCTGTAGGAGCGAGCATGCTCCGGGCGGCGTTCCGACGATGGAGGTCAACGATGTTGCGAGGAGCCTGACACGCCGCGGTGCTCTCAGGTTTTTCGCGAGCATGCTCGCTCCTACAGACTGGACGCCCCCTACCCCTGCGCTTTTCTCAGGCTTTCGCCTCGTCAGCCCGAGTGCCATCAGGATCGACGGCATGGTGCGTGGCCAGTACCTTGCCGTCTCGGACCTCGAGAATCTGATCCGCAATGCGGATCACGGCAGGCCTGTGCGACACTGCGATGACAGTGATGCCAGGCGTGAGGTTCTTCAGCACCTGGCATATTTCCGCCTCCGACTCCGGATCGAGTGCGCTGGTGGCTTCGTCCAGGATCAGCAGCCTGGGGCGATGGGCCAGGGCACGCGCGATGACGATACGCTGCCTTTGCCCTCCTGAGAGTTTGGCCCCGCGCTCGCCGACGATCGATTGCAGTCCGCCAGGGCATTCCTGCACAAACTGCCATGCACCGGCTTGACGCAGCGCGCGCTCTGCGTCGGTGGCGTTCAAGGCCCTGTCTCCCAAGGTGACGTTCGCCAGGATGCTATCGTGCAGCAGTAGGGTTTCCTGGGTGACGTAGCCGATCATTCGGCGCCAGGCCTTCCTGTCCAAGGCATGCAAGTCACAGTCGTCGACCCTGATGCGTCCGGACTGTGGCGCGAGCAGCGCACAGATCAGGTCGAGCACGGTGGTCTTGCCGGAGCCGGAAGGACCGATCATGGTGGTGAATGAACCGACCGGGAAATTCATCGACACGTTGTCAAGAACCTGCCGCCCGCCGTAGCCAAAACTGATATTTTCAAAATCGATATGCCGCTGCAAGGAAGGCGTGCAAGTCCCTCCGACAGGCTCGGCATCGGCAATAGCGTTGTCGATCGACTCGTTAATGGCCCAATAGGCGCTCTCTTGCGCGGCCATCCGGTGATAGCGCTGCTGTGCCTTGTGCAGCAACCCCAGCATGCGCACTACCACGAAGATCAACACCATCACCGAAGACAGCGGCATGCCGCCGATGACCAGCCCCGCGTAGAGGCCCGCGGCGGCAAGGATCGCCAGCATGGGCTCCTGCAAGGCCCGCAGCGTTTCGCGGCTCATCACTTCGCGCTCCAATGCGGTATTGAGCTCGCCGGCGTGACGACGCAGCAAGGAATCGGCGATGTCATCGCGTGCCATGGCTTTGAGCGGTTTCACCGAGCCAAGGGTGTCCGTCAGGTGGACCAGCAACTCGCGCATCAGGCGGGTCTGGCTTTTCCCGACACGCCGCGATGTCTTGACCAGACCTCGCACGGCAGCCAGCAGGACGAAGCCGATCACCAGTGACAGGATCGCGGCCTGCCACGAGACAAAAAGCGCGATCAGTGCATAGGCCGCCGCCTGGATACCCAGCGCCAGCATATTGGCCGCATGCTCATAGGCTGTTGAAGCCCGGAAGGCTTCGGTTGCCACGGCATTGGCCAGTGCTCCGGAGGGTTGGCGCAGGTAATATTCCCAGCGGCTACCCAGCAATGCCTTGATGAGGCTCACACGCAGGTCGGTTGCCACGTGTGCCACGGTATAGCCCACTTGACGGTTGCCCAACAGTATCAGCAGGTTGCTCAGCGTCATGCCCACGACAATGACCACCAGCATGTTCGCGATCGTCGGCTGCAGGCCAATCGAGTTCATCGCCCCGAAGACGTAGACCGCCAGCTTCGAATGGGGCTGGTCTTCAAGCATGGCCGATATCAAGGGCAGCATCGTGCTCAAACTGACGCTTTCAACCACCCCTGCCAGCAGCAGGCTCAGGAGCATCAGCACGGTGCGGGCCGGATAGGAGCGGCCAAAGGCAAAAATAATCCGCATGACTGTGGTTCACTATGACGTAGGTAAAGATTAGCTCACCGACAGCTCACGACACTCATCAAGCGCCCGCCGTGACCTGGCCCATCGCGCCACGCAATGAAGCGAAGGCCTCGATGATCCGGTCAATTTGTTCAGGTGTATGGGCCGCACTGACGCTGCAACGCACCAGGGTGACGGCGCCGGGGGTCGCGGGAGGAAGGACCAGATTGACATAGACGCCCCTCTCTATCAGCGCCCGCCAAACGGTCAGGCCCTCTTGAGGCGACTCCAGCATGACGGCAATCACTGGACTGGCCTGCGGTCCCAACTGGTAGCCTGACTCTGCCAAACCTTGATACAGCCGTCGGGCGTTCGACCACAGCTGATGCCGCAGCTCCGGGCGTTCCTTGATGGCCGCCAGCGCCGTCCTTACCGAGGCAATCGCCGAGGGGGCTGGTGAAGCGGTAAAAATATAAGGTCTGCTGGCGTAGCGAAGCAGGTCCATTTGCGCGTCGTGACAGGCGGCGAATCCGCCGACGGCGCCCAGACTCTTGCTGAACGTTCCCAACAGGATGTCCACCTCCGAGTCTACGCCCAACTCCTCGGCCAAGCCCCGGCCATTAGCCCCCAGGACGCCGAAGGAATGAGCCTCGTCAACCAGCAGGTACCCTCCGAGGCGGCGCTTGACGTCGACTATTTCCCGCAGTGGCGCCTGGTCACCCAACATGCTATAGATCCCCTCCACCAGGATGATCGCTTCTCGGGCGCGCTCACCGAGCCGAACCATACGCCGCTCCAGGTCAGCGGCATCGTTATGGCGAAACCGGATCACCTCCGCACCTCCCAGCTTGCAAGCGTCGTAGATGCTCGCGTGGCAGTCGGCGTCAAGCAGCACTACCTCGCGCGATCCCGCCAACGTCCCGATGACAGCCAGGTTGGCGACATAGCCTGTCGAGAACACAATGACAGAACGCCGCCCCAGGAAATCGACCAGTTCTTCTTCCAGCGCGCTGTGCCCGGCGTAACTGCCGTTGGCCATGCGAGAGCCGGTGGTGCCGGTTCCTTCAAGCTCCAGCGAGCGCTGCGCCGCCTTGATGCTGGCGGGGTCGAAGGTGAGCCCAAGATAGTTATTGGTGCCGGCAAGAATCACCCGCTTACCCTGGATCAGGCCCTCGGTTGGGGAATACATCTCATCGATGCGAATTCCAAAGGGATGGATCTGTGAGTCGCAGAGACTGGCGCGTTCGGCTGCCAGCTTGCCGAACTTGTCAAACAGTCCCATATTTAGGCTCCATCAGGGTAAGAATGGCCTGGGCCAACTGCTCGGGGGTGCGCACCTTCACCAGAACATTGAGCTCGATCGAGATGTCGTACTCGTCCTCCAGTTCCATCAACATGTCCATCACCCTTATTGACTCAATCCCCAGGTCCTGGATCAGGTCGGTATCCGGTGTTATTAGCGCTCCATCAGGTGCAAGTTTCTTGATGAGCACTATCACCTTTTCGAGTATCGCTTCTTTTGAGATCAACGTGGCGCTCCTTGAGTTCAGTAGCCCGTCACCCGTTCAGAACAAGTGATCGTGCAAGGCCTGGCGCAAAAGAATCCGAGGCTCCCAACCCAATGCCGCGCTGATGCGGGCATTGCTGCAAGTCCAGTCAGGGTGCATCAGTTCATTGACTTTACCTGGGGTCAGCATGGGCGCCTGGCGGGTGAAGCGCGACAGCACCAGGTTCGCTCGTGCGATCCCCTTCAACACCTTGGCAGGCACTACCGCGTGCCGTACCGGCGCATTGCGGATATCGGTGGCGATGCTGGCCAGGCTTGCCCAGTCGTACCCTTGCGCCTGGCCATCACATAATTCAAAGGTCTGCGATTGCATGACAGGCGCATCCAACCACTGCATGACGGCACTGACCAGATCGTCGACATGCAGAAAGCTAAGCAGTGAATCGCCTTTACCGGGCGTGACCAGCCAGCCCCGCAGGAGCCACTCGAACACCGGGCGCAACTCGCGGTCGCCTGGTCCATATACGGCGGTTGGCCTGAAAATGCACACGGGTATCGTCCCGGCCGCCTCCCTGACCTGGCATTCCCCTTCGAATTTGGAAGCGGCGTACCAGGACAATGTCGGATAGCGAGCGGCAAGGGACGAGATCAGCAAAAAACGCTCGCAACTCCCACTCATCCGCGCCGCCTCCATCAAGCGCTTGCTGCCCTGCACATTGACCTCGTCGAAGTCTCGGGCATTCCTGCCCCTGACCTTGCCTGCGCAATGAATGACTGTATCTGCCCCCCTGGTGAGCTCGGCCAGGGCCTGTTCATCTTCCAGTGTTCCGCTGATCCACTTTGTTCCATCCGCTGTCATTGCGCTCCTGGAGCGAGCCAGGGCACGGACCTCCACGCCACGGGTGATGAGCCGTTCGCGTAGGACACTGCCTATGAAGCCAGTCGCGCCAGTGAGCGAAACAACGCGAGCACTCACGTCACCTCCAGCGCTGGATAAGGAAGGTCGGTGTTCGCCTGGGCCAAAAATCGTTCAAGGGCTTCGGCACGGGAAGGCTTGCCCGAGGAGGTTCGCGGCAACGAGTGAGGAGGCACAAGGTGCACGTCAGCAGTGAGACCGAACTCACTGGTGATCTTCGCCACCAGGGTACGGACCAGGCGTTCACGACCTTCTGGCTCACGGATGCGGCATTGAATCTGGACCACGACCTGGGTCTCATCATCGACGGGAACGACGAATACAATCGCATCGCCGGGCCTCAGTTCAGGTTCGGATTCCACCAGGTATTCAATATCCTGGGGCCAGATGTTGCGACCGCGCACAATCAGCAAATCCTTGCTCCGACCGGTGATATGCAGTTCACCCTGGGACAGGTAGCCCAGGTCACCGGTGTTCAGCCAGCCATCTTCCAGGACTGCCCGGGTGCTCTGTGGGTCATTGAAATAACCTGACATTACGCTGGGTCCCTGGACGAATATCTGCCCTACCTCACGCTCCGCAACCTGCTGCCCCGCAGCGTTGCGGATTTCCACGCGATGGCCGGGCAAAGGGGCGCCACAGTTGGTGAAAGCGCAGCTTGCCGGATCATCGGCGGCGCTCGCCTGCGCCCTGAGCTGATGCTCCAATACCGAGCGCGCGACATGGTCCACCTGCACCCCCACCCCGCGACGGGCGAAGCTGACGGCCAGCGTGCTTTCCGCCAGACCGTAGCAAGGCGTGAAGGCAGCCGGATCGAATCCGGTGTCGAGAAAACACTCGGCGAAACGGCTTAACACCGATGCCCGAATCGGTTCTGCCCCGATCCCCGCCACGCGCCAGCAGGAGAGATCCAGCGGCGTTTTTTCCAGGTCCCGGACTCGCCGGGTACAAAGGTCATAGCCAAAGGGCGGCGCCACCGAGACAGTGACTCGATTCTGGCTGATAAGCTTGAGCCATTGCCCGGGCCGAGTGGCGAAATCCCGGGTGTGCAAGTAGTCGACAGTCAATTGCGCCGCCATGGGCGCCAGGACAAAACCCACCAGCCCCATGTCATGATAAAAGGGCAACCATGAGGCGCACCGATCCCCTGCGCGAACGCCAACACCGTCCACGACGATGCCTCTGATGTTGGCCATCACCGCACGCTGGGTAATGATCACGCCACGCGGGAAGCGGGTACTGCCGGAAGTGTATTGCAGGTAGGCGATGTCCTCCGGCACGACCGTGGGTAACGTCTGCAACGCGGGCAATTCGCCCAATGCCTCAAGCGTCCCGACGAACACCTGCCGGGTGTCCCCCAGTGCTTCGCGGATATAGGGCAGCCATTCCTCCACCCCCAAAACGGCCGCCGGCGTGCAATTGGCGAACAACCCTTTCAACTTGTCCACATAGGAACGATGGCTTCCCAGGCTGGCAGGAACCAGCAGAGGAACGGCGATCAAGCCAGCGTACTGGCAGGCGAAAAACGACTCGATAAAGCTTGGGTGCGTATCGGCGATGAGCGCAACCCGATCGCTTTTGTTCAACTTGAGCCCAAGTAGGCGCTGGGCAATCGAGACAGCATTACTTCTGAGCGTTGAGTAATCGAGCGCTGCATTCAAGCGGCAATGTCTGTCATAGAAGTTCATGCCGCCCTGGCCTGAAGCGGCATAATCGAGTGCTTCCACCAGCGTGGAAAAGTCCGCTAGACGTTGGGTGAGTGCCTGGTTTGAAAGGGTCGCAGACATAAGAAAACGCCCATCCATTTAGCCAAGTAAGGACAAGTCAAATAGCGTATTTATCACCTGCGCCAGTAAAACACGTGCCGTTCTACTGCCCTCAAAACCGATTCCATGGAGTCGTGGCCCCAAGGATATCCGGCTCAGCCTTTTCAATTATTTACAGAGCCTAACGCAATACTAATCGGCATCTGGATGAGCGCAAATTTTTTCCCGGATGAGCGACGACCGGCGAGTAATAATCGCGATGAAAGCTTCTCGTTCTCAAGCGTGATGTTTATCACAAAGTGCGCTGATTACTGTAATACAGCTCACTTAAGCGTGGGGTTGTAGATAAGAATTGGACGGGGTGTATATCCATTGCTGCGG
>NZ_APIO01000040.1:0-17847 GCF_000408945.1 Pseudomonas sp. G5(2012) | reverse complement strand
CCGCAGCAATGGATATGTACCCAATTAAACCGCGTCATCGTTCTTCGCCGGCAAGCCTGGCTCCTACAAAGCGCGCGGGGGATCAGATCAGGCCTTCGCAGCCATCGCCGTAACTTCCACCCGCATGCCCTCAACCGCCAACGACGCCACGCCCACAGCCGCGCGCACGGGCCACGGCTTGGCGAAGAAGCGCTTGTAGACCTCGTTGAAGGCGGCGCGGTCGGCCATGTCGGTGAGGTAGATAGTCAAGTGCAATACGCGGTCCATGGAACTGCCGGCGCGCTCCAGGGCCACTTTCAGCGCCTGCAGGGTGCACTCGCTTTGCAGGGTGATATCGCCCAGTTCAAGGCTGCCATCGGCACGGGTCGGAATCTGGGTGGAGACCAGCATGCCGGCGAAACCGGCGACGTCGGAGGAGATGGAGTCCGCATCGGGATCGGGAACGAAGGTCAGGTCTTGGTTAGCCATGGGGGTCTCTTGTTTGAGGTGGTAAGGCGGCGGCGCACGCATGTCAGCCGCGGCATTCATGCGGCAACGCCTGTTGCGCCGCCAGTTTACGGAACCCTCACGCCACCCGCTCGACTTTATCCGCGCGACGTTTCTTGGCATCAAAGTTGCCACGCATCAATACCCAGCGCACGACCTTGTTCCAGGCATAAGCCACCACGACACCACCGACGACGGCGAAAACCACCCCGAGCAGCGGATAATCGCCGATGCGCCGGGCCACCGACAGGAACTGGAAGTGCGTCAGGTAGATATACAGTGTCGAGGAGGCAATCAATGCCATGCCCCTCGCCATCAGGCCGGGCACGGGAATGGAGCGGACCCAGATCACCAGGAGAGCGGCAGGCACGGCGATATCGATATGGCTCCAGACGTCGGCAGCGAGGGGTCCAAACCCCAACATTGCCTGCATGTCCTGCCAACCTACCACCACGATGGCAACCAGCGTGACGATCCACTTCTGGGTAGTCGAATTGGCACTGTGAATGGCCATTCCGAGCACCATGATCGCCAGGTAATGCTGTGGCACCCGATTGAACAGCGCGCTTGCATCGAACACATAGCGACTGATCAGCACGTCAGCCACCGCCAACACGCAAGTCGCAATGACGAAACAGCGAAACGGGTCGGCACTGATGATGTTCCTGACGCGCTCGAACGACAGGACGAACCCGATGATCAGCAGCATCTGCACCAATACTTCGATGTACCAATAGACGAAGTTGCCGATCAGGTTCGGCGAATACCAATTGGAAATCAGCAGCAAGGATTGCCAATGCACCTTATCGAACAGCACCTGCACCAACACCGTGTACAGGATCGTGGGCACCGCGATACTGGCAACGGACTTGACCAGCGTGCGCACGCTGCCGGACTCCTTGATGGCCTTGAATTGAAACCTTGCCAGGCTGAGCCCGGAAACCAGGAACAAGGCCATTGTTTCGCCGAACATCGGCCAATGTTCAACGACCTGGAAATGCCCCATCACAATCAACACGATGGAAACCACGCGTAAAAACACCGGCACTTCCATTGCCCGTATCGAAAACCTCGAGGCCTTGGTGTCGCTGGCCAGTTCACACAACTCGAGTACCGGGATCATTTCCCATTGATCGGGCAGATGACCGATAAGCTCTTCCAGCACCATTGACGCCTGAACGAACGAGAGTGAGTCCCCGCCCAGCTCCACGAACGTCAACGCTGGATCGATGCGCGGCACTTCAAGAATTTCCGCCCATGCCTGGCTCAACTTGAGCGCCAGCGGCGACAGGTCTTGGCTGCTATTGACCGGTGCCGCCTGTTTATCGACAAGCGCTTGCAACGCCCGCTTGTCGATTTTGCCGTTCGGCGTCAGTGGAATCGCCTCCACGAACACGAACAAGGCCGGCACCATGTAGTCCGGCAACTGCTGCCCCACCTGTTCACGCAGCTCAGCCGATGCAACAGGCTTGGCGCAAACGCAACAGGCCACCAGTTTCACGTTCGAACGGTCGTTGTTGGCCAGCACCACGCACTGTTTGATCCGCGGATGCCTTGAGATCGACGCTTCGATTTCGGCCAGCTCGATGCGATGGCCGCGAATCTTCACCTGGCTATCGCCGCGCCCGCGGAACATGACACTGCCATCGGCCAGGTAAGTGCCCAGGTCGCCGGTCCGATAGCAGATATCACCCTCGGCATGGGTGAAGGGGTTGACCACGAATTTTTCCCGGGTGAGTGCTGCGTCGCCGTAGTACCCCAGGGACAGATACGGGCTGCGGATCAGGATTTCCCCGACCTGGCCTTCGCCGACCAATTGATTGGCTTCATTGACCAGCAACAGTTGCGCGCCCTCGATTCCTTTGCCCAGAGGGATTTTGGCATTGTCGAGCGCAGGATCGAGTTGATGGTAAGCCATCGCCTGCGGCGTTTCGGTCGTGCCGTAGAAGTTGACGCTGACGGCGTTGGGCGCGATGGCGCGTATTTGCTCGTAAAGGGTGCTGCTCAAGGCATCGCCACCCCAAAACAGATAGCGCAGCGCGTTGAACTGCAAGCCACTGATTTTCGCGCCGGTTTCAATGAGTTTGCCCAAGGGCGGCGTGAGGTGAATGACGGTGATCCCATGCTGGTGTATCCACCTCGCCAAGGCGGCTGGATCGATCACGGTCGACTGGGCCGGGATGATGACTTTTGCGCCAATGGAGAGCGGCGTGAACACATCCCTGTAGACCGGGTCGTGGCCCAGCCCCGACAGCAGGGAAAAACAACTGTCCCTGGTCAATGAGTGACGTTGGCTATGCCATTCGATGAAATGAACCAGGGGCGAGTGATGGGTGACGATGCCTTTCGGCTCACCGGTACTGCCCGAAGTGAAGGTGATATAGGCCGGGTCTCCAGGGTTTACCTCGGGCAAGGCCTTTGGCTCGACGGCGAACGCCTTGAGCGCGTCGGTGGGCATTTCCGGTATGTCGACCACGCGTACGACGGACCCGCGTTGGGGATCTGGCTCATAGGTGGCCTCGCCGCAGACCAGGACAAAGGTCGGCTTGAGCGCCTGGATGATCTGTTCGATGCGCGCACGGGGATAGGCCATATCGGCCACGGTGAACGTCAAGCCGGCCCGTGAGGCACCGAGCATGGCGTAGACCAGGCCGGCACAGCGACTGGAGACGATCACGACCCGATCGGATGCGCTCGCGCCCTGTTCCAGCAGAAAGCAGGCAAGGCGCTGGCTTATCGTCTCCAGCTCACCGTAGCTACACGTGGCCTCTTGCGAAACCACGGCCACGGTATCGGGGGTACGTCCAGCGTGTTGCAGGAAGTCCATGAATATCGGACGTTCGACGCAATACGCCAGTTCCAGCGTCGGGTTTGGGCGCGCATCCTGCATGTTATTGATTGACTCCCCATGGCCTGTACGACGTAGACACGACGGGACGCTCGCAAACGAGAAATTCCCCTCAAGACGCTAGCACAGCAGCCGTGGCCCGCCAGTGAGTCGACCAACATGCGCCGAGCCCTGTGCCGTTATCCTCGCCATTGCCGGGGACTGACCCCGGTCTTGCGACGAAAAGCCCGGGCCAGTGCCGAAGGGCTTTCATACCCGACCTCTTCGGCGATCAAGGCAATGGGCTTGCCTTCACGCAGGCGCTTTTGCGCCAGGCTAATACGCCAGCTCACCAGATAATCCACTGGGGCCTGCCCGACCACCCGTTTGAAGTGCTCGGCGAAACTGGCCCGGGACATGTTGGCCGCCACCGACAGTTCGGCCACGCTCCAGGCCTTGCCGGGCGTCTCGTGCATGAGGTTCAAGGGCCGCGCCAGGCGAGGATCGGCAAGACCGGCCATCATGCCGGGCTGCTGATTGCGACTGCTCAGGATGTGCCGCAACAACAGGATCACCACCAGCTCGAACAGCCGATCCATCACCGCCTCGCGACCGCAGGTACCGTCGAAGGCTTCGTTGAACAACCATTGCAACGTGTTGGCCAGGGCCGGGATTTCATCCAGTTTCAGCACCAGGTAATCCGGCAGCGCCGTGGCGAGGGCGTTACCCGCGCCGCCGTCGAAGTCCAGGGTCGCGCATACCAGTTGCGTATCGCCGTCCTGTGGGGCAAGCAGGCGGTGGCGATACGGCCGGGGGAAAAACATCAGCGTCGGCTCGGTGATGTGCAGCTCACGGTCATCCGCGAGCCTGAGGGACAACTCGCCCGCCTGGAGCAAATGCAAATGACCGCAGGCCTGGCGGCCATCGAACGCTGTCGTGCCGCAAAACGCACCGCTGTGAAAGGTCCCGGCATTGACACCGAAATGCGCAAGCAAGGTGGACAGGCGATCCATGAAGGCCCCCGGCAGCAGTTCTGGACGATCTGTCGCATATCGTCGACGATTTGCACCCAATAGGCCAGCCCGAATCATTAGCATCCACTCCGTACCCAGCGCTTGTCGCGCATCAACCACGGAGAATCACCATGCCACGCATCAACCCTGTCAGCCTCGAACACGCCGCCGAGAACTCCCGCCCATTGCTCGACGGCGTACAGAAGAAAATCGGCTTCCTGCCCAACGTGTTCCGGGTCCTGGCCCACGCCCCCGCGGTACTGGCCTCCTACCTGCAGAACTCGGCGGCATTGACGAAGACGTCCTTGAGCGCCAAACAGAAGGAAGCGATTTTCCTCGCCACCTCCCAGGTCAACGGCTGCGACTACTGCCTCGCGGCGCACACGCTGTTTGCCGGTAAGGCGGGGCTTTCCAGCGAGGAGATACTCAGTGCCCGTGAAGGCCAGCTCGATGCCTACGCGTTGCTCGCCCGGCAAATCACCGAAAGTCGTGGCCACTTGGGCAGCGAGCAAATTGCCGCGGCCCGCGCCGCTGGCATCGATGACGCGAAAATCGTCGAAGTGGTCGCCCATGTCGCTTCGCAGACGCTGACCAACTACCTGAACAACGTCGCCCTGACCGAGATCGACTTTCCGGCTATCGACGCCTGAACCACTCTGCTGCAGAGGAAAAATTTCATGAAGACGGTAACCCTGTACACCACCGACACCTGCCCGTACTGCCGCAGCGCCAAGGCGTTACTGGCCGGCAAAGGCGTGACACCGCAGGAGATCGACGTTCAGCGCACGCCCGGCAAACTCGAAGAAATGCTCAGTCGCAGCGGCCGGCGCAGCGTGCCGCAGATTTTCTTCGGCGACACGCACATCGGCGGCTTCGACGACCTGGCCAAACTGGACCGCCAGGGTGCCCTGATGTCCATGCTGGCCTGATCCCCTGTTTGTAGGGAGCGAGCATGCTCCGGGCGGCGTTCCGACGATGGTCGTCAACGATGACGCGGGAAGCCTGGCACCCCGTGGCGCTCTTGAGTTTTTCGCGAGCATGCTCGCTCCTACAGGGGACCGACATCTCAGTCATCCTCATGCAACTTGATACCACGTGCATGCAACAGCGGTGGCACCACCAGCACCAACAACGTCAGGGCCATGAACGCCGCCGAGATGGGCTGGGTCAGGAAAATCGTCCAGTCGCCCTCACTGATCGACAAGGCGTTGCGCAACTGTTTCTCGGCCATCGGGCCGAGCAGCATGCCGACAATCACCGGCGCCACCGGGAAGTCGAAGCGCCGCATCAGCACCCCAGCCCAACCGATGGCCAGCATCAGCAGCAGGTCGAAGGAAGAATGGCGCATGCCGTAGACGCCGATGGTGGCGAACACCAGGATCCCGGCGTTGAGGTAAGGCCGGGGGATCTGCAGCAGCTTGACCCACAGGCCCACCAACGGCAGGTTCAATATCAGCAAGATGACGTTGCCGATGTAGAGCGAAGCCACCAGGGTCCAGACCAGGTCGGCGGAGGTCTCGAAGAGCATCGGCCCAGGTTGCAGGTTGTAGTTCTGGAACGCCGCCAACAGGATCGCCGCCGTGGCGGACGTCGGGATGCCCAGGGTCAGCAATGGCACCAACGAGCCGGTGGCACTCGCATTGTTGGCGGCTTCCGGGCCGGCCACCCCCTCGATGGCGCCCTCGCCTTTGTTGGCCGAAAACTCTTTCGGGTATTTGCTCAGCTTGCGTTCGGTGGAATAGGACAGAAAGGTCGGGATCTCTGCGCCGCCAGCGGGAATCGAGCCGAACGGGAAACCGATCAGCGTGCCCCGCAGCCATGCAGGCACCGAGCGTTTCCAGTCGGCGCGGGTCATCCACAACGACGTCAGGCGATGCCGTCCCTCCGTCTGCTCGGTTTGATAAAGCAGGCTGTACAGGGCTTCGCCGACCGCGAACAAACCGACCGCCACCAGCACCACCTCGATGCCATCCACCAGTTCGGGTACGCCAAGGGTGTAGCGGGCAATGCCCGACGTCGAATCGAGGCCGATCAGGCCGATGGTCAATCCGATCCCCAGTGACGCAAAGCCACGCAGCATGGAGGCGCCGAGGACCGCCGACACCGTGGTGAAGGACAGCACCAGGATCGCGAAATATTCCGCCGGCCCGAAATTCAGCGCCAACCTGGCCACCACCGGTGCGAACAGGGTCAGCAGGACGGTGGCAATGGTGCCGGCCACGAACGAACCGATCGCCGCCGTGGCCAGCGCCGGCCCTGCCCGGCCATTGCGCGCCATGAGGTTGCCTTCCAGCGCCGTGACCATGGACGAGGACTCACCGGGCGTATTGAGCAGGATCGAGGTGGTGGAACCGCCGAACTGCGCGCCGTAGTAGATCCCGGCGAACATGATCAGGGCGCCCGTGGGGTCGACCTTGGCGGTGATCGGCAACAATAAGGCCACCGTCAGCGCCGGCCCGATGCCCGGCAATACGCCAATGGCGGTGCCCAGCAGGCAGCCGATAAAGCCCCACAGCAAATTGATCGGCGTCAGCGCTGCGGAAAAACCCATCGCCAGGTTGGCGAGAATGTCCATGCTGTCGATCTCCTTGGATCAGATCCAGGCGTTGACCAGCGGCGGCAGGGAGACGCCCAGCCCGGCATTGAACAACCAATAGATCGGCAGGGTCAGGGCCATGCCGATGGCCAGGTCGCGCAGCGGATGACGACTGCCAAAGCCCCGCGCCGAACAGGCAAACAGCAAGCCCGCCGCCAGCACGAAGCCGATGAGGTTGATGAGCACGGCCACACCGATCAAGCCTGCGGTGACCCAGGCCGCGCCGGCCTTGCCGCCCGCCACGGTGTGGGTCTGTTCGTTATCCAGTTCGCGAAAACCGCCACTCACCGCCTGATAACTCAACAACACGCCCACCGCCCCCAGAAAACCCGCGACCACCCAGGGGTAGACATAGGCCGGCAGTATCACGAAGCCCATCTCCGGCGGAAAGCGCCAGGCGCCCACCGCCAGCACAAGGCTGAGGACAATCAGGCCAATGCCGATGGCCAGTTGGGCAGCCACCCCTTTGCGCGATCCGGCCATTTCAAAGCAACCCGACCTTGACCAGCATCGCGCGCAACCGCACGTGTTCTTCGTCGACGAATTTACCGAAGTCATCACCGGTCAGCACGCTCTCCGTCCAGGCGTTGGTCTTGATGTTGTCCTGCCAGACTTTGCTCCGGGAAGCGGCAACCACCGCGTCAGTCACTTCCTTGCGCTGCTCGGGCGTGAGGCCCGCGGCGCCATAGACACCACGCCAGTTGCCGATAACCACGTCGTAGCCACTTTCCTTGAGGGTGGGGGCATCGATCCCGGGCACGCGCTCAGGGGCACCGATGGCGAGCACGCGGAACTGGCCATTCTTGATGTATTGACCCAGTTCGGCGTAACCGCCGGTGATCACCTTGATCTGGCCGCCCAGGGCCTGGGCAACGATTTCACCGCCACCACCGGTAGCGATGTAATTCACCTTGTTGACCGGCACATCCAGCTTGCCGGCCAGTTCAGCAATGCCGATATGGTCGATCGAGCCTTTAGAGCCACCGCCAAAGGTAACGCTGGTGGGCTTGGCCTTGAAGTCCTTGATCAGGTCATCGAGGGTCTTGTACGGCGAGTCCTTGCGCACCGCGATCACGTTGTATTCGGTAAACAGGCGGGCAATCGGCGTCACGTCTTTCAAGCTGATTTGCGGTTTGTTCTGTTCAATGCCCGCAACCATGATCGCCCCGACCACCAGCAACGCATTCGGGTCGCCCTTGGTGCTGTTGGCAAACTGCGCCAGCCCTAGCGTACCGCCCGCGCCACCCTTGTTCTCAAAGGTGACGGATTTGGCCGCATTGGCCTCAATCAGGGCTTTGCCGAGCACCCGAGCCGTCTGGTCATAGCCGCCACCCACCGAACCGGGGGCCATGAACTTGACGGTATCCAGCGCGAAGGCCGGGGAGCAAAGCGTGGCAGCGGTAATGCCGACCAACAGACTACGGCTGAAGCTACGGATCAAAGCGGACATGCGCACCTCCTGAGTACCTTGTTTTTATGGGTGCCATTTGCACATGTGCAGTAAACGCCTGCGCGACGACATCCGGCCTGCCAACAAGCGTAGGCCATGACGCCGTTGATCGGGCAGTTTTAACTCGTTGACCTTATTCATGGTCGCCTCGCGCCTACATATGAAGGCGCCAGGCACATCCGTCCAAAAAAAGCTCGATTGCCCCCATCATGACCTAACCTCATAGGCGCAATGACTATCAACCAGTCGAGCACGCCCATGCGTTATGCATTGAAGCTAGTGATCCTCATCGCTTTCGCGCTGCTGGGGCCGAGCGTCGGATGGCTGTCGGCGGCGCCCATGTCCGATGCCCCCGTCACCGCCCAGCCCCTCCCGTCCGCCAGCGTTTCCGACAGCGAGCTGGAGGCGTTGCTGGGCCAACTCAGCAGTTTCAAACAGCAGGTTTCACAGGCCAGCAATTACAGCCAGCTTGAAGGCCCGCAGGACCTGGTTCAGGCACTCATCAAGGAGGTCGATCGCCTGACGACGCTGCTGCTGCCCGAGCAGGCTCAGCTGCAGGCGCAATTGGGCGTGCTGGGACCCGCGCCACCGGATGCCACGCCCGAGAAATCCGACATCGCCCTGCAAAGAGCCACCCTGACGGGTCAAAAAGCCCTGGTCGACGCCAAACTGAAATCCCTGGCAACGCTTAAAAGCAGCGCGGCGGAATTGCTGATCCAGATTGCCGCCATTCGCCGCAGCCTGCTGGAATCCGAAGTGACCCAGCGGACCCGAAGCGTGCTCAATCCCTGGTTCTGGGCAACATTGTTCAATCCGCCAGAGGATGACCGGCAAAAATTCAACGCATTCCTCCAACAGATCGGCGCCACGCTTGGCGCCACCTGGCGACCGGGCGAACGCCTGTTGACCAGCTTTTTAATCGTCATGGCCCTGGTTTTCTGGATCTTCGGTCGGAGGGTGGCCGAGCGCGGGCTGACCTGGCTGTGCATTCACCGGATGCCGGAAGGACGCCTGCGACGCAGCACCCTTGCGCTTTCATCGGTGGTGGCCACGATCCTGTCTGCCTGGATCGCCCTGCAGTTGCTGTTTTTTACCGTCACCCGCGAGCTGCCCCTGACGCCGCAACTCACAGGGTTTTCCCAGGATTTTGAAAAGATCGTCTATACCTGCGTGCTGATTACCGGCCTGAGTCGCGCACTGCTATCCACGCAGCACCCTTCATGGCGCCTGCCGGCCTTTGCCGATCCGCTCGCCCTGGCGATCAAACCCTACCCCACACGCCTGGCCCTGGCATTGCTTGTGCTGGTGTCGCTGGCGCAGATAACCAATGTCACTGGCATGACCCCGGGGCTGGTGATCTCGGTCCGTGGCCTGGTCGCATTGATCGTCTCGGCCATGATCGCCATGCTGCTGTTGCGCGTTAACAAAACCCGCCGGGACATGGTCGCGGCGGGCATTGCCCCCGAAGCGGGGCGGACGTTGGCCGGGATGATCTATGCCTTCGCCAGCATCGCGATCGCGATTTCCCTCCTCGCCCTGCTCACCGGCTACATATCGCTCTCGCGGTTCATCACCTACGAACTGGTGTGGTTTTTCATCATATTCGCCGGCTTCTATTTGCTGACCCAGCTGTTCAAGGACGGCTGCGAACACCTGTTTTCCCCCCGCCACTCCACCGGCAAGACCCTCAAGCAGCTGCTGGGCATTGGCGATACGCGGCTGGAACAGATTTCGGTCATCCTGTCCGGTGCCGGTCGCGCCGCACTGTTGCTGATAGCGCTGATCACCTTGATGGTGGGCGGGATCGGCTCGACGCTCGAACAACTGGCCACCAACATCCTCGCCATGCTCGGCGGCGACGGCCTGCGTAAACTGAACATCGTCCCGGCCAACCTGTTGCATGCCGTGCTCGCCGTGGTCATCGGCCTCTACCTGATTCGTTCGCTGCGGCGCTGGCTGGACGACGAGTTCCTGCCGAAAACCGAAATGGACCCCGGCATGTGTGCCTCGCTCAGCACGCTGTTCTCCAACATCGGCTATGCCTTGGTGCTCCTGCTGACCCTGTCATCGCTGGGGGTCCAATGGACCAACCTGGCCTGGATCGTCAGCGCCCTGTCAGTGGGCATCGGCTTCGGCCTGCAGGAGATCGTCAAGAATTTCGTTTCCGGCATCATCCTCTTGACCGAACGCCCGGTGAAAGTCGGCGACCTGATCAGCATCAGCGGGGTCGAAGGCGACATCCGCCGGATCAACGTGCGGGCCACGGAAATACAGCTGGCCGACCGCTCGATCGTGATCGTGCCCAACTCGCAGTTGATCTCGCAGAACCTGCGCAACGTCACCCTGGGTGGCAGCGCCCAGGGGGTGGCGACACTTGAACTGATGTTCCCGCTGGACATCGACCCCGAGCAAGTGCGCAACCTGCTGTACGAGACCTTCAGCGAGCACGAGACCATTCTGGAAAAACCGGCGCCGGTGGTGCGCTTCAGCCAACTCAAACCGGAGGGCATTACCCTGACCGTCACCGGTTACGTCAACAGCCCGCGCATGGTCACTGCAATCAAGAGCGAGCTGTTGTTCGAGATTCTCAAGCGGCTGGGTGCCGCCGGGATAGAACTGGCGAAACCGCCAACAGCGTAACGCGAATGCCTTTGTAGGAGCTGCCGAGTGAAACGAGGCTGCGATCTTTTGATTTTGCATTTAACAATCAAAAGATCGCAGCCTCGTTTCACTCGTCAGCTCCTACGGGTTGATCAGTGAGCGATGCACACCGATTTCAGCTCGGTATAGGCCTCGATCACCGCACGACCAAACTCACGGCCCATGCCCGACTGCTTGACGCCACCGAACGGCATCGCCGGGTCGAGCAATACGTGGGCATTGACCCATACCGTACCGGCTTCGATGCGCGGCACCAGGTTCATGGCCTTGCCCAAGTCGTTGGTCCACAGGCTAGCGGCCAGCCCGTAGCGGTTGTCGTTGGCCAGCGCGATGACAGCATCTTCATCGTCGAACGGCATTACGCCCAGCACCGGGCCGAACACCTCCTCGCGCGCCACGGCCATGCTGTGGTCAATGTCGGCGAGGATGGTCGGCTGGACAAAGAACCCCTCGCCTTCCAGCAACTCGCCGCCCGCCACCACCCGCGCACCTTCCTGGCGGGCCAGCTCAATGTGCTTGAGCACGCTCTGCTGTTGCTTGCGCGACACCAGTGGGTTGATCGCCGCCTCGCAGTTCATGCCCGCGCCAATCGGCATCGCCGAGACCGCCGCCGCCAGGGCTTCGACGAATTTGTCGTGGATTGAGCGATGCACGTAGAAACGCGAAGCCGCCGCACACACCTGGCCATTGTTCAGCAAGCCACCGAGGATCGCGCCCTGCACGGCTTTTTCGATGTCGGCATCGGCGAGCACGATCATCGGGTTCTTGCCGCCCAGCTCCAGGGAGAAACGTGTCATGTTTTCCATGCACGCCACGCCGACGCTCTTGCCCACGGCGGTGGATCCGGTGAACGACACCTTGCTCACCAGTGGGTGCGCGGTCAGCACGCCGCCGACCGAGGCACCGCCGCCGGTCACCACGTTGAACACACCCGCCGGAATGCCCGCTTCAAGGGCCAGCTCGGCCAGGCGCATGGCGGTCAATGGGGTTTCCATCGCCGGCTTGATGATCACCGTGCAACCGGTGGCCAGCGCCGGCATCAGTTTCCAGGCGGCGATCAGCAGCGGGAAGTTCCACGGCACAATGCCGACCACGACCCCCACTGGCTCACGCTTGGTGAACGCCGTGAATTTGGCACCCGGCGGCAGCGGGATCGACACATCGAAGGTCTGCCCTTCGATCTTGGTCGCCCAGCCGGACATGTAGCGCATGAACTCCACCGTGGCGTTCAGGTCCAGCGCGCGGGCCATGTTGATCGACTTGCCCTGGCTCAGGGTTTCCAGCTGCGCCAGCTCTTCGGCATGCTCCTCCACCAGGCGGGTGAAGTTCAGCAGGATGCGCTCGCGGTCCGCTGGACGCAGGCCCGACCACACGCCCGACTTGAAAGCCTGGTGCGACGATTGCACGGCGCGCTCGACGATCTCCAGGGGCGCGTCGAGGGTTTCGCACAGGGTTTGCCCGGTGGCCGGGTTGACCACTGCAATGGTCTGACCTTCGGCAAACACCCACTGGCCATCGATAAAGCAGCCGTGTTGGCGATCGAGGAATGCAGCAACCTGCGGCAGAATTTCAACGTTGCTCATAAATCACCTTTGAATTCAGATGGACGAGCCGGCTTGCCGGCGAAAGCGTCAATTAGTGTTGTTCTTTGAGGAAGCACACCACCGCCTGGCGATCATCCGCCGAGGCCATGCCCATGTAGGGCATGTAGGTGCCAGGCACATAGGCCTGGGGTTGCGTGATCAGTTGCGCGATGTTCTCGGCTTGCCAGTCGATGTTCTTGTTGCGCATGGCTTGCGAGTAGTTGAAGCCTTCCAGCGAGCCGGACTTGCGCCCCACCACGCCTGCAAGGTTCGGCCCCATCATGCCCATCGTGCCTTTGCTCACCGCATGGCACACCCCGCATTCATTGGCGAACACTTCGGCGCCACGCTGCTGCAGCGGTGCGCAATCGGCGGCAACAGCAGCCTGCGCCAGAGTGACGGACAACACAGCAACGAGGGACAAACGCAGGGTGGTGAACATAAGAAACGACCTTGAAAATCCACGCATTCGCTGGCAAAGCGAACGCCAACACTGAAAGTGCCGAGGCTTTGGTGCTTCGGCAGGTTGAGAGCGATTGTCGGTGGTCGCCGGCTAGCAGGTTTTGCCCTGCCTGCCAGTTGTGTTGGCGGTTCTGCCAAAGTGCTGCACGGGCGCGATCAGCGATAGCCAGGCTTGATCCAAAGTTCTGCCTATACTGCAATCCAGCCGCCCCGATCACCTGCGCTGAGGAACTGCTGGATGAATGTGACCGACTATTTCGATCGAGCCAGAATCATCAACATCGCGTCAAGAAAGGATCGCCGCGTAGAAACGGTACAAGAATTCGCGCGCAACGGCTTTCCCTTTGATCACGAAAAAGTCAGCTTTTTCCAGGCGGTGACGCCCAGTGAAGACAACGGTTTTCCAAGCATCGGCGCCAGGGGCTGCTTCATGAGTCACCTGGGGATCCTGGAAGAGGCGATACGCCTGAATGTGAAAAACATTTTGATCCTGGAGGATGACATACAGTTTTCCAGACGCATTTCCCACTATGGAAAACAGGCCATCGAATCCCTGCAAGGCATGGAGTGGGACATCGCCTACTTTGGCCATCCGTTCGAAGGCGATTCAAGCTCGCCCACCTGGAAAGCGGTCGACCAGCCCATACACTTGTCGCATTTCTATGCGGTAAACGGCAAATGCATTACCCGGTTGCGCGATTTCCTGCTGCAGATCCTGGAGCGCCCGCCAGGGCATCCTGACGGCGGGCCGATGCACTATGACGCCGCCCTCAATACGCTCATTCATTCGAACAAAGACGTCCAGGCCTACTACTTCACCTGGAACCTGGGCTATCAAAGACCCTCGCGCACGGACTTGCATGCGCTGTCCCTGTTCGACAGGACGCCTGTCCTGCGCGATGTCATGGGCATGCTCAGGAAGTTGAAGGCCATGAACCTGAGAAGAATTCGATAGTGTCCCGCTCCGCCTCTCTTTAACCGGAAACAATCCCACACTCCCCTCTCAATCAGTGCACCCACGTGTGCACTGTCACCTCGCCATGCAATCTGGCAAGCACAACCAACTCTTTGGCACCGAGGCAACAAGGCGCAAAAAATCCCGGCATTAGTATCTGGAAGGACCGCAACCCTGCGCTCAAGAACAAGAACGGATGCCACACCATGCTCAAGTCCCCCTTGCTTCGCCTTTCAACCCTGGCGCTGATGATCAGTGCCGGCCAGGCGAGCGCCTACGAACTCTACGCCAGTGACGACAGTCATCTGAACGCCACCCTGGAAGCGGTTTTCGGCGTTTTCCACAGCCAGGAAAACTACGCCCTGTCGGGTCGCCTCGACGAAGGTTCGTCTTCTTGGCGCGAGGGCTACATCAAGTACGGCCTGAGCTTCGACCAGGGCCTGGCTGGGGTCGGCACTGCTTACGGCGCGGCGAACATGCTCAGCTCCGGCACTTGGGGCGACGGTGACGCCGCTGGCTTCACCGACGGTTCGGAGCGCACCACCAAGTTCGAAGATGCGTACCTCGGCTGGCGCTCGAGCGATCTGTTTCCCGCGCTGGGTGCTGACGGCATCGACCTGTCTTTCGGCCGCCAGAACATCGTGGTCGGCGACGGTTTCCTGATCAACGGCGATGCACTGAATCTGGGCAAGGGCCTGGCCGACGGCGAATTCAATCGCGGTGGCGCCTACTGGCTGGCCGCGCGCAAGGCCTTCGACGAAACCGCGGTGTTGCGTATCGGCGGCAAGGAAGGTTGGCGCAGTGACCTGATGTGGTTGAAATCCAACAACCGCGCGCAAGCCAAGACCGAAATGTACGTCGGCACCCTGGAGCACGTGTCCGAGGCCGGTACCGTCGGCGTGACCTACATCGACACCACGGACGTCGATGAGCAGTTCGCCTCCCCCGCGCAACTCGAGCGCGATGGCATGAAGACCTACAGCCTGCGCGCCACTGGCAACGCCGGGGTCAAGGACCTGTTCCTCTCCGGTGAATATGCCAAGCAGGACAAACCCCACACGGCCACCGAAGACGCCTGGTACCTGGAAGCCGGCTGGACCTTTTCCGAGGCGCCATGGACGCCGTATGCCGGCTACCGCTACAGCCGTTTCTCGGAAGGCTACGACACGCTGTTCTACGGTTTCAGCCGTGGCTTCGGCACCTGGTTCCAAGGTGAAGTGGCGGGCAACTACGCCGGCCCGTTCAACACCAACTCGCGCATCCAGCAACTCAAGTTCACCGTCTCGCCACTGGAGAACCTGACCGTCGGCGCGATGTACTTCAACTTCGACACCATCGACCGCGACCTGGGCAACACCGATGGCCACGAAGTCGACCTGTACGCCGAATGGCACCTGAACGACCACATCTCGGTGATGCCGCTGGTCGGTCTGTTCCAGCCGGACAAGAGCGCCGACCAAGGCGGCACGCAGCTAGGCAACAACGACAAGAACCTCTACAGCCAGCTGATTTTCGCCACCAATTTCTAATCTCGAACCGATGTAGGAGCTGCCGCAGGCTGCGATCTTTTGATCTTGAAAGTCAAAAGATCGCAGCCTGCGGCAGCTCCTACAGGTTCGTAATCGCAGCGCTATTATTTCCCATGGAAAAGGCCTTTCCGATGCACAGAAGATTCCTCACGATCCAGAGCAAGATCACCCTGCTCGCCGGCCTCTGCCTGGTGTTGGTGGTGGGTTTGCTGATGGGCCTCTCGCTCTACCAGACACACAAGAGCAGCCAGCAAGTGGCCCGGGCCAGCAGCGACATGCTCGCCGACGCGGCCCGGGAACACATGCAGGCCCTGGGTAAAGTGCAGGCCATGCAAGTGCAACGCACCTTCATGCAGACCCACGAATTCGGCCAGGGATTGTCGCGGTATCTGTTGTACCTCAGGCAACTCCAGCATCAGGGCAATCTGACCCGCCAACAACTGCGCCAGGAGCTGAGCACCCAGCTTCAACAGGCCCTGATCGACAAGCCCGACCTGCTCGGGCTTTACGTCATTTTTGAACCCGATGCGCTGGACGGTGCCGACGCGGGCTTCGCCGGCAAGCCGGACCTGGGCAGCAACGAAACCGGACGCTTCTCCCTGTACTGGGTGCAAAGCAAACCCGGCGAACTGCAAGCGGTGATCGGCGATGAAGGCCTGCTGGCCAACACCGAGCCAGGCCCCAGCGGCGCACCCTACAACGCCTTCTACACCTGCGCCCGCGACACTCGCCAGGCCTGTGTGCTGGAACCCTACTTCGACGAGGCATCGGGCAGTCGCAAACTGGTGACCAGCGTCGCCTTCCCGCTGTTGGAGAACGGCAAAGTCATCGCCGTGGTCGGCCTCGACATCAACCTCGCCGCCTTGCAAAAGAACAGCGAGAACAGTGCGCTGCAATTATTCGATGGCCGCGGCCAGATCAGCATCGTCAGCCCCCGTGGCGTGATCTCCGCCAACAGCCAGGATGTCAGCCGCCTCGGACAACCGATGGACAATGCCCAGGTGATGGACGCCTTGCGCCAGGGTCAGCCGAAGGTGTTTGAAGACCCGCAGCAGATCAACGTCCTTGAACCGCTGCCACCGATTGCCGGTGCTGCGCCCTGGGGTGTGCTGGTCGGCGTGCCCCAAGACGTATTGCTGGCACCGGTCGCCAGCCTGCAAAAACAACTCGACGCCCAGGGCGTGCAAAGCACGGCGTTGGAACTGCTGCTCGGTGGCGGCTCGGCCTTGCTTGGCCTCCTGCTGATCGGGTACACGGCACGGCGCATCACCCGGCCGCTGCAAGTGCTGACCCGGGTCATGGAGGATATCTCCCTTGGCGAGGGTGATTTGACCCGGCGCCTGCAAGTACAGTCACAGGATGAAATCGGCCAGTTGGCCACGGCGTTCAACCGCTTTGTCGAGCGCATTCACCAGTCGATTCGCGAAGTGTCGTCGGCAGCCCTGGGCGTCAACGAAGGTGCCCGCCGGGTGCTGGAGGCCTCCCATTCGTCGCTGAGCAATTTCGACGATCAATCGAGCCGCACCAACAGTGTCGCCGCCGCCATCAATCAGTTGGGCGCCGCTGCGCAAGAGATCGCGCATAACGCCTCCGATGCCTCGCACCAGGCCTCCAGTGCGCGACAACAGGCCGAGGACGGTCGCCAGGTGGTGCAACGCACCATTGAAGTGATGCACGAACTGTCGGCAAAAATCAGCACGTCGTGCGCCAACATCGAAGTGCTCAACGACAAGACCGTGAACATCGGGCAAATCCTCGAAGTGATCAAGGGCATCTCCCAGCAGACCAACCTGCTGGCGCTGAACGCCGCCATCGAAGCAGCCCGGGCCGGTGAAGCCGGCCGCGGCTTTGCCGTGGTCGCCGACGAGGTGCGCAGCCTGGCCGGTCGCACCCAGTCCTCGGCGCTGGAGATCCAGCAGATGATCGAGGAGCTGCAAGTGGGTGCCCGCGATTCGGTCGCCACCATGACCGAAAGCCAACAGCACAGCGAAGAAAGCGTCACCATCGCCAACCTCGCCGGCAGCCGCTTGAGCAGCGTGACCCAACGCATCGGCGAGATCGACAACGTCAACCAGTCCGTCGCCGCCGCCACCGAAGAACAGACCGCCGTGGTCGAAGCCTTGAATGTCGACATCACCCGGATCAACACGCTGAACCAGCAAGGCGTGGAGAACTTGCAGGCGACGTTGCGGGCTTGTACTGAGCTGGAGCAGCAGGCGGCGCGGTTGAATCAGTTGGTGGGGAGTTTCAGGATCTGAGCCTTTGACCGATCGTTCCCACGCTCT